>NZ_KV792540.1:3309-23013 GCF_001808265.1 Klebsiella sp. HMSC16A12 | reverse complement strand
GGAATGGCCATATCCGGCGAGGCGGCGGTGGTTTCCGGGTTAGTAATCACGTCGACCTTTTTGTTGGCCGCGGCGTCGATTTTTGCCTGGCGGTCGGCCAGCGCTTTATCAACGGCTTTGGCGACGATGGCGTCGATCTGTTCCTGCGTAAATTCTTGCGCCATGACAGAAATTGGGCACAGCGCGGCGACCACCGCCATGGCTAAAGGCAGTTTTTTTACAGTATTCATGGTTATCTCGCTTTAATAATTAATATATTTCAGATAATAACCATCCCATTCTGGCTAGAATAAATAGCCAAAATAAGCTGATTTGTTTTTTAGGGTACAGCGACGCCGGAGAATAATATTCTCGCTAACGTTATTCCATATTAATTAACGCTGGTACAGATGGATTAATTCTTCTGAGAACTCGCGGGCCAGCAGCGAATTCATCAAATGATCCTGGGCATGTACCATAATCAGCGTCATGGGCTGACGCGCTTCACCGGCATCCTGCCCGATGAGCTGGGTCTGCATCTGATGCGCCCGGCGGGCGTAACCGTCGGCCTCGTTTAAGAGTAAGCGCGCTTCGTCGATATTTCCGGTTCGGGCCGCATGCAGCGCTTCAAAACATAATGAGCGTGACTGTCCCGCATTAACGATAATTTCCATTACCGCATCTTCTAATTCAATCATGTGTATTCCTGAGGTATTTATTATTTAATAATGCAGTGAAAGTCCATTTTCTGCATTATTACGCTGTCATCTTATTATCTCTCCGGAAGGAGAGGGATTAGCTAACGGTTTCTGCTACCGGAACGCTATTTTTGGCTTTCTCAACTTCGGTTTTCATTAAGGAACGTTCATAAGCGCGCAGGAACGGCAGATAAATGACCGCCGACATCACCATGCAGATGAGACACATCACCACCGGGCTCAGGGTCCAGTTAGCCGCCCACGACGCGCCAATTGGGGCCGGCGTAGTCCACGGCGTCAGCGACACCACCTGGCTCAGCCAGCCAAGACGCGTCGCGCCGTAAGCCAGCACCGCGTTGACCATCGGTACGCAGACGAAGGGGATAAACATCATCGGGTTCATGATGATCGGCGCCCCGAACAGAATCGGCTCGTTGATATTAAAGAAGCTCGGCACGATGCCCATCTTGCCGATGGTGCGCAGATGGGTGGCCCGGCTACGCAGCAGCAGGAAGGCCAGCGGCAGGGTAGAACCGACGCCGCCAATCAGCAGATAGTGATCCCAGAAGCCCTGCAGGTAGACGTGCGGCAGTACCGTGCCAGCCGCCAGCGCCGCCTGGTTTGCCGACAGGTTGGCCATCCAGAACGGGTTCATAATGCCGGTAACAATCAGCGAGCCGTGGATACCGGCGAACCAGAAAATCTGGCACATCAGAACAGAGAGCAAAATCGCCGGCAGCGAGTCGGAGGCGGAAACCAGCGGCTCCAGCAGATGCATGATCGCCTGCGGCAGGATCATCCCGGTCTGCGCTTCGATAAACAGATTCAGCGGATGCAGAGTCGCAATAACCACCAGCACCGGGATCAGGATTTCAAACGAACGGGCGACGCCGGTGGGGACCTCTTTCGGCAGACGAATCGTAATGTTGTTTTGCTTCAGCCACGCGTAAACGCGGGTGGAGTAGATGGCGGTGATCAGCGCGGTGAAAATGCCCTGACCGGACAGATACTGAGTGGAAATTTTGCCATCGGCATAGGGCGCGGCGACCAGCAGGAAAGCCATAAACGCCAGCAGACCGGACATCACCGGATCGAGCTGAAACTGACGACCGAGGCTGGCGCCAATGCCGACTGAGATAAAGAAGGTCATCACGCCCATGCTGAGGTTAAACGGCAGCATCAGCTGTTCGCGGTAGTGCTGGGAGAAATCAAGCCAGCCGCGGGCAAAGCCGTTGGTGGTATCGGGTGAAAACGGCGGAAAGATAAATACCAGCATGAAAGAGCCGATGATCATAAACGGCAAGGCGGCAGTGAAGCCATCGCGGATAGCGATAACGTATTTCTGCTGCCCAAGGCGTCCTGCCAGCGGAGTAATAGATTGCTCGATCACGGCAATCATGGACTGATACAGAGAACTCATTTCAACACCTCTCAGTGCGCCGCTGGGATCAGCGACAGAGCATAATTCAGGACGTTGTCTCCCCGCTGCATACCGTAGTCCATCGTATCGATGGGCTGAACGGGAATGTTCAGGGAAGCCGCTTTGTCAGACAGGGTTTTCAACATGTATTTCACCTGGGGGCCAAGCAACACCACCTGATACTGCGGAAACTGCATGTCAAATTCGGAAACGCCATAGGCGTCAATCTGCACCGGCAGGTCACGTTCATTCGCCGCCTCAACCATCTTTCTGACCAGCAGACTGGTGGACATCCCGGCAGAGCAGCACAGCATAATCTTGTACATCGACGACCATCCTCAAAATGTAAAAAGTTATTGCGTGGGTGATTTGATATCAGACGGAAACCGGTTTCCATTTATAAAAAGCAGAACTGTGATAGTGGTCAAGATCTCCTGCTTATAGGGCGGATTTATTGGATTTCGCTCACATTATTCTGTCGATTTGGCGATGTTTTGCGCTGAAATGGAAAATCGGTTTCCAAACAAATGGCGAAATGGATATACTGCGCTGGTCATAATTGAAGCGATTCAGGTTTACAGGATTTTGGCGGGACGCGGCGCCCGCGCAGGGGAAAATGATGTCGACAATCAATGATGTTTCACGACTTGCCGGGGTTTCCAAAGCCACGGTGTCGCGAGTGTTGAGCGGCTCACGTGGCGTGAAGGAAGCCAGTCGTCAGGCGGTGCTGCAGGCGGCGGAAGCGCTCAATTACCGGCCAAACATGATAGCCCAGTCGTTACTCAGCCAGTCCACCGGCTGCATCGGCGTCATCTGCGCCCAGGACAACATCAATCAAACCACCAGCTATCTCTACGCCCTGGAAAAACAGCTCAGCCAGCACCAGAAACACCTGCTGCTGCGCTTCGCCAACACCAGCAACGGCGTGATGAACTCTCTGGAGGAGTTGACCTGCGGGCTGTGCGATAACGTGCTAATCATCGGTGCGCGTTTTCCTCTGAATATTAACCGCCCGGACGTGGTGCTGGTGGACTGCCTCGATAGCGAAGGCGACAACAGTATTCAGTTCGATCATGCTTTCGCCGCCGAAACCGCCTGTCACTATCTGATTAGCCAGGGGAGACGGCAGATTGCGCTGATTCATCCGCAGAGCAGCGGCTTTGCCGACCAGGTGCTGCTGGGCTACAAGCACGCGCTGGAAAAAAACTTTTTGCCGTTTAATCGCAACCTGGTGTTTCTGGATAATACGTCGCCGTCGGTGGCGGTGCAGGAGCTGGTCAATAACGCCACGACGCTGAACTTTAACGCGCTGCTGGTGAGCGATGAACAGCAGGCGCAGCGCGTGGTGCCGCAGCTGCAGGCGTTTAACCGCGCCGTTCCGCAAAATGTCATGGTGTTTAGCCTCGCCGGATCGTTACAGCTGCCCGGTATCCCGACTATCCCGGCGATTGAATATTCCATGGACGCGATGGCGTCGCGGATCGTCAACTGGCTGACCGAGAAAACGGACAACCCGGGCGGCAGCCCGCTGCGCGGCGATTTAATTATTCCGAAGCACTAAACGCTGCTCTTGCCCTGACCCGCCGCCGTTGGCTGCGGGTTTTTTGCTGGCTGGTTTTTGTCGTATCCCTCACATTATAAATAAAACTCATATCTGACGCCGGATTTTCGAACCGGACAGCCTGCGTGACCTGCCTTAAGTTGAGTACGAAAGTTCCACTCAAAAAACACTAACCAGAACATTCGTACCGCCTGCTTGAGGAAGTCACCCTATGAATCACACGAACGTTGTCGATGTGAAAGCGTGGATAGATACCCGCCCGGTCTCGCGCTTTCAATGGAACGTGCTGCTGCTCTGTTTCATCATCATTATGCTGGATGGGTATGACGCCGCGGTGATGGGCTTTGTCGCCCCGGCGCTCATCGAGGACTGGGGCATCAGCCGGGCTGAAATGGGGCCGATTCTTGGGGCGGCCATGTTCGGCGTCGCCATTGGCGCCCTGGTAGCGGGTCCGCTTTCTGACCGCTACGGCCGAAAGCGAATTTTACTCTGGTCGGTGGCGCTGTTTGCGCTGTTCAGCCTGGCCGGCGCCGTGGCGCAAAGCCCGACGCAGCTGGCGCTGATGCGTTTTCTCACCGGCCTTGGCCTTGGCGCGGTGATGCCCAACTGCGTCACGCTGGTGGCGGAATATATGCCGGAGCGGCGTAAAGGGGTGATGATCACCCTGATGTACAGCGGATTCAACGTGGGTTCCGGCCTCGGCGGCTTTATCGCCGCCGGTTTGTTATCGCATTACAGCTGGCACTCGGCGCTGGTTTTTGGCGGCGTGCTGCCGCTCGTGGTGCTCCCCTTTATGATCGTGATGTTGCCAGAGTCGGCGATGAACATGGTGGCGCGCCGACTACCGGGCGAGCAGATTGCCAGGGCGCTTAACCGGCTTGGGGGCCAGTTTACGGCTGAAACCGTTTTCCAGCTGAATGCGCCGCCCATCACGCGGAGCAGCAAAGTGGCGCAGCTGTTCCGGCATGGCTATGCCCGCGGCACGATAGCGCTGTGGTTAACCTATTTTATGGGGCTGTTCGTGATTTACCTGCTGAACGGCTGGCTGCCAACCATTCTCCGCTCCGGCGGCCTGTCGCTGCAGCAGGCGGCGATGATGACCGGCTTGTTCCAGCTCGGCGGCCCGCTGGGCGGGATCCTTGTCGGTATGCTGATGGATCGCGCTTCGGCGAAAGCCGTGATTGCGGCAACCTATTTCCTCGGCTGTCTGTGCCTGTTGTCCCAGGGGGTGATGGATTTCGGTTCGGCGGCGCTGTCGGTGCTGATTTTTATCAGCGGGATGTGCATTAACGGCGCGCAGAACGGTCTGCAGGCCTATTCGCCCGCCTATTATCAAACCGAGATCCGCGCTACCGGCGTCAGCTGGATGCATGGTATCGGCCGTACCGGGGCTATCCTCAGCTCCACGCTGGGCGGGATGCTGATGCTGGCCGTGCCGGGACACTCGTCGATCTTTTTGGTGCTTGCGCTGCCGGCCTGCCTGGCGGGGATCTGTATTTTGTTGCACCGTATGAATCACGCTAAGCCTCGACTCACAGAGGCAGAACTTGACGCTTTGTCATCCCCCCTCGAACACCGATAAGTGGAGTTATCTGATGGCTAACATTCTCGGCGGTATCGCCGTCTCTCATACCCCGACTATCGGCTTCGCGGTCGATCATCATAAACAGCAGGATCCGGCGTGGGCGCCGATCTTCCAGAGCTTCGAACCGCTGCAGCGCTGGCTGGAGGAGAAAAAACCGGATGCGCTGGTATACATCTTTAATGACCATGTGACCGCCTTTTTCTTCGATCACTATTCGACTTTTACGCTGGGAATCGATAGTCAATATGACGTTGCCGATGAGGGAGGCGGACCGCGCTGCCTGCCGCCGGTCCAGGGCAACGCGGCGCTCTCAAGGCACATTGGCGCCAGCCTGATGGCCGACGAGTTTGATATGTCGTTCTTTATGGATAAAAAGCTCGACCACGGCCTTTTCTCGCCGCTTTCGGCGCTGTTGCCCTGGGATGAAGCGCAGGGGTGGCCGACGGCGGTGATCCCGTTACAGATCGGCGTGCTGCAATTTCCGGTACCAAGCGCGCGCCGTTGTTACAAACTCGGCCAGGCGCTGCGCCGGGCGATTGAAAGCTTCCCGGAAGATATCAATGTGGCGATTGTCGCGACCGGCGGGCTCTCGCATCAGGTTCATGGCGAGCGCTGCGGATTTAATAATCCCGACTGGGATGCCCAGTTTGTTGATATGCTGGTTAATGACCCGGAAAAGCTTACCGAAATGACCCTTGGCGAATATGCCGAGCTGGGGGGGATGGAGGGGTCCGAAGTGATCATGTGGCTGGTGATGCGCGGCGCGCTATCAGCCAATGTCACCGAAACCTGGCGCGACTATTACCTGCCGTCGATGACCGGTATCGCCACGCTGATCCTTGAGAACAATGCGCGCCTGCCCCCCGTCGATACCCTGACGCGCCATCGCCAGCATATGGCGCAGCAGCTGGCCGGGGTGGAGAAACTGCCGGGAACCTATCCTTTTACCCACGAGCGCAGCCTGAATGGCTTGCGGCTTAACCGTTTCCTGCATCGGCTGATTGAGCCTGCCTGGCGCGAACGTTTTCTGCAGTCGCCTCAGTCGCTTTATGCCGAAGCCGGACTGAGTGAGGAGGAACAGCAGTTGCTCAACGCGCGCGACTGGCGGGGATTAATTCAGTATGGCGCCAGCTTCTTCCTGCTGGAGAAAATGGGCGCGGTGGTCGGCGTATCCAACCTGCATATTTACGCCGCGATGCGCGGGCAGACGCTGGAGGCGTTTCAGCAAACGCGCAACCAGCAGGTAACCTATTCGGTGGCGGGTAAACGTTAAACGGCCCCGTCCTGAACCTGCTGATAAATAAAACGCAACAGCGCCTGCGTCGCCGGGGAGGGCAGGCTGCCGGCGCGAAACGTCAGCCCGATACGCCGGGTGGTATCGGGCAGGGGAACCGGCAACACGCTGAGCAGCCCATTGTCAGTTTCAAAACGCATCTGGCTGGCGGAGACCGCCGCCAGCATGTCGGAGCCCTGCAGCAATCCTCGCACCATCGCCACATCCCCGGTCTCCACCGTCGGCTGGGGCAGAGGCAGCCCCAGGGTGACAAACGCCTTATCCAGCAAATTGCGCGCCGGCGCGTTGGCGCGCGGCAGCACCCATTGCGCTGTCGCCAGCTGGCTGCGCGGGTCCGGATGGCGCAGCAGCGGGTGGTTATTACGCAGTAAAATCAACATATCCTCTTCGAATAACGCTTCGCTACAGAGGTCCGGGAGATCTTCATCCTGGCGCAGGGCGCCGATAATAAAATCAATATTACCTGCCCGCATATCGGCGACCAGCGACTCATACGGGCTTTCATTGGTCATGAGGGTGATGCCCGGGTGCTGGGCCAGAAAGGCGGCGATGGCGGAGGGCAGTAGCCGGGTCCGGCTCAGCGGCAGGGCGCCAATGCGCACGGTGCCCTCCAGCACCCCGCGACGGGCAGCGAGATCGCTCCAGATGTTTTCCAGCTCGTTGAGCGCTCTGCTCACCGGGGGATAGAGTAGCTCCGCGGCAGGCGTGGGACGCACCCCCTCTGGCGTCCGGCGAAATAGCGCCGAATCCGCTCCTTTTTCCAGGACCTTCAGCGCGGCACTGACCGCCGGCTGAGTGATCCCCAACTGTTGCGCGACGGTTTGGGTATGGTTGACGTGATAGAGCTGAATAAAAATGGCTAAGCGGCGGGTATTGAACAGCCAGCCGGCGTCCGCCAGCGGGCCGCTGCTGCGGGTATGGTGCTTCTGCAGCAGCGCCGGGATGGCCTGCAGGTCGTCAATCGCCCGCCGGGCGCGCGGCAGGATGCACTTGCCATACTCGGTGGGCACCATGCCGCTGTAATGGCGTTCGAACAGCGTGACGTTCAACGCGGCTTCAAGATCGCGAATAGCCCGGGTTATCGCTGACTGCGTGCGGAATAAGTCATCGGCCGCGCGTGAGACGCTACCGCGCAGCGCGACCTGACAGAAAAAGCGCAGCTGCATGATATTTATAATTTTATCGTGCTTTCTCTTTAGCATTGTTCGTCAGGCCTGAAAAAGTGAGTGAGACGACAACATAAATAAAAATCATAGCCTTCGCAAGTTAACGAATTACCTCCCCACGACGGGACATGACAAGCTGAAAAAAACAACAGAGGAAGCCATCATGTCTCATCCGGTTAGCGAAAAAAGTGCCCTTGTCGTCAGCGCCCACTCGGCCGATTTCGTCTGGCGCGCGGGCGGTGCGATAGCGCTGCATGCCCTGCAGGGCTATCAGGTCCATGTGGTCTGTTTATCCTTTGGCGAGCGCGGCGAGTCCGCCAAACTGTGGCGTAAAGGCAACATGACCGAGGAGGCGGTGAAGCAGGTGCGTCGCGAAGAGGCGCAGGCCGCCGCCGCGATCCTGGGCGCCAGCGTCGAATTCTTTGATATCGGCGACTATCCGCTGCGCGCCGATAAAGAGACGCTATTTCGTCTGGCGGATGTGTATCGCCGTATCCAGCCCCACTTTGTCCTGACGCACTCCCTGCAGGATCCCTATAACTACGATCACCCCCTGGCCTCCCATCTGGCGCAGGAAGCGCGGATTATCGCCCAGGCAGAGGGCTATCGCCCCGGTGAGAAAATTGTCGCTGCTCCCCCGGTTTACTGTTTCGAACCGCACCAGCCGGAGCAGTGCAACTGGAAACCCGATGTGTTACTGGACATCACCGCTGTCTGGGAGAAAAAGTATCAGGCCATTCAGTGCATGCAGGGTCAGGAGCATCTGTGGGAATACTACACCCGCGTGGCGCTGCAGCGCGGGGTGCAGGCCAAGCGCAATATCGGCATCACGGCCGCGCGCGATATCGTTCACGGCGAAGCCTTCCAGAGCATCTTCCCCCGCGTAACGGAGAACCTGGCATGAACCTGTTAAATAAAAAAGGCCTTGTGATCCGCCACCTGCCGCGCCATGACGAGGCGGTTTTGCGCCGCTGTGAGGCGGCCGGGGTGGCGACGCTCCATGAAGCCTGGGATCGTCAGGGGCTGATGGGGCCGGCAATCCGTCCGATTCAGCAGGGCGTTAGCCGGGCGGGCAACGCGGTAACCGTGCTGGTGACGCCTGGCGACAACTGGATGTTTCATGTGGCGGTCGAGCAGTGCCGCGCCGGCGATATTCTGGTGGTGGCCCCGACCTCGCCGTGCGGCGATGGCTTCTTCGGCGATCTACTGGCGACGTCTCTCCAATCGCGCGGCGTGGTCGGGCTGGTGGGCGATATCGGCATTCGTGATTCGCAAACGTTGCGGGAAATGGGATTCGCCGTCTGGTCCCGCCAGGTTTATGCCCAGGGGACGGTGAAAGAGAGCCTCGGTTCGGTTAACGTCCCGGTGATATGCGCAGGTCAGCTTGTACAGCCGGGCGATGTCGTGGTGGCCGACGACGATGGCGTCGTGGTGCTGCCTCACGCCCGGGTCCGTGATGTGCTCCATAAAGCGGAAGCCCGCATGAGCAATGAGCTTGCGAAACGTGAGCGGATGCGCAATGGCGAGTTGGGGCTGGATATTTACGCTATGCGTCCGCGTCTGGCGGAAAAGGGCCTGCGGTATTACGACCGCGCAGACGAGGTGGAGGAATAAATGGCGCAACGCGGAATCCCCTGTCTATGGATGCGCGGCGGCACCTCTAAAGCGGCCTGTTTTCTGGCCGACGATCTGCCTGCCGATCCGGTGCGACGTGATGCGGTGCTGCTGGCGGTGATGGGCTCGCCTGATCCCCGGCAAATTGACGGGATCGGCGGCGCCGATCCGCTGACCAGCAAAGTGGCGATTATCCGCCGCTCCGCACGGCCTGACGCCGATGTGGACTATCTGTTTGCCCAGGTGAACGTGGCGGCGGCTACCGTGGATTATGGCCAAAACTGCGGCAATATTCTCGCCGCCGTTGGCCCTTTCGCCATCGAGCGCGGTCTGGTTCGTCACGATGCGCCGCTCACTCGGGTGCGTATTTTTATGGAGAACACGGGGCAACTGGCGGTGGCAGAGATCCCCTGTGACGCCGACGGGGTCAACTACGTCGGCGAGAGCCGTATCGATGGCGTGCCGGGCAGCGCCAGCCCGATCCTGCTCCATTTTCTTGATGTCGCCGGCTCCAGCTGCGGGGCGCTGCTGCCGACCGGCCGGGTTCGTGACCGTTTTGACGGCGTCGAGGTGACCTGCATCGATAACGGAATGCCGGTGATCCTGCTGCGCGCGTGCGACCTCGGTTGCACCGGCTATGAGACGCGCGAACAGCTGGATAATGACGACGCGCTTAAACGTCGCCTGGAGTCGATTCGCCTGCAGGCCGGGCCGCTGATGCAGCTTGGCGACGTCAGCCAGCGCACGGTGCCCAAGATGACCCTGATCGCCGAGCCGCGACACGGCGGCGCCATCAGCAGCCGCACCTTTATCCCCCACCGCTGCCACGCGTCGATCGGCGTATTTGGCGCGGTGAGCGTGGCCAGCGCTTGTCTGCTCCCCGGCTCTGTCGCGCAGGGCCTGGCGCAGGTAGCGCCAGGCGATACGCCGCTGCTCAGCGTCGAGCATCCGACAGGCGAATTTAGCGTGACGCTTCAGCTTGATGCTGACGGCGCCCTGGCTGGCTGCGGCCTGTTACGCACGGCGCGACTGCTGTTTGCTGGCGAGGTTTTTATTCCGGCCCGCGTCTGGCCGCGTGAGGAGTGATGATGACAATCGCGTTTATTGGTTTTGGCGAGGCGGGTGGCATTCTGGCGGCGGATCTGGCCCGTGAGCATGCGGTGACCATTTGGGATTGCAAGCTCAATGGCCCGGAGCGAGAGGCAATGCTCAGGAAAGCCCGTGATTCGCGCGTTCAGGTGGGAAATTCGCTGGCGCAGGCGCTGGAGGGGGCCACGCTGGTTTTTTCTACTGTGACCGCCGGTGAGGCGCTAAAGGTGGCGCAGCAGGCGGCCGCGCTGCTGCAGCCGGGACAATATTTCCTCGATCTCAACTCCGTGGCGCCGGAGACGAAACGGCAGGCGGCTGAACATTTTCTGCCGGGCGCCTACATTGATGTCGCGGTGATGGCGCCGGTACCGCCGGCCCGATTGCAGACACCGTTATTGATCGGCGGGCCGCAGGCGGAGGCGATCGCGCCGCGTCTGCAGGGGCTGGGGCTGAATGCCCGCTATGGCGCCAGTACGGTGGGCCAGGTGTCGGCGATAAAAATGTGCCGTAGCGTGATGATCAAAGGTCTTGAAGCGCTTACCACAGAATGCCTGTTCGCGGCTCGTGAATACGGCGTTGAGGAGGAGGTGCTTAGCTCCTTGCATCATAGTTTCCCCTCTCTGGGCTGGACAGGCGCGTTCCCCGACTATCTGATCAGCCGGGTGGCGGAACATGGCATTCGGCGCAGCGAAGAGATGGAAGAGGTGGTGAAAACCCTGCGTGACGTGGGGAGCGCCGGGATAATGAGCGAGGCGATCGCGAAAAGCCAGCGCCAGCTGCCGGAGCAGATGGCCGCCCGTAGCCTGAGCTACAGGCAGCTGACGCCGTTTGACTGGAAAACGCTGGTCGCGAGGCTGAAATAACCGCTATTTGGCCGGACAGACGATTTTGTCGATTGCGGCCTGGTAGCTTTTCTGGTTATTGCGCTCCTTCGCCAGCGTTGCTTCGCGGACCGCGTTCTTGTTACCGTCGGTCGCCAGCACTTTATTGGCAAAATCGTTGTCGCTGAGGTGGCTTGCTGGCGCGCATTTTTCCTTCACCGCTTTGAGCACCTGCTGTTTTTGCTGCTCGAACTGCAGGCTTTGCAGCGGTGATTCGGCCCACGCCGACGTGGCGCTCAGGGCGGTGACCAGGCATACCATCCAACATGCTTTCATCAGGCTTCTCCTTCCGTAATCGCTTCCGTCAACTATATGCGCAGGCGCGAAAACACGCAAATAGTGGTCAGTTTAACTTATTGAAAATGCGCTTTTTATCGCCTGCTCAGGCGGCTCTCACCCGCCGCCGCGAGTCGATGGCGATCAGCACCACCGACGCGAGGATCAGCAGAGTGCCCAGCCAGTCCGGCAGCGTGAAGGTGATCCCCAGCAGCAGGAGCGACAGCAGGGCGCTGCTCAGCGGTTCGGCGCAGCTGAGGATCCCGGCCTTTGCGCCGCCAATCTTCTGCGCGCCGTTGAGATAGAGGCTGAAGGTCAGCGAAGTACCGATCACCACCAGGTAGAAAAAAGCTAACAGCAGGCTGCCGTTAACCACAAAATCGGTGCCCTGGCCGCCGTAAAACGGCAATAGCATCGCGCCGCCGAACAGCATGCTCCAGCCGACGATGGGCAGCGTCCCGTAGCGGGCAATCAGCGTTGAAGGATAGGTGGTATAAAACGCGGCGGCAAACGCCGAGGCGATCCCCCAGAACAGCGCCGCCGGCGAAATCGACAGCGTCGTTGGGTTGCCGTGGGTCACCAGCAGAAAGGTGCCCGCCAGCGAGGTGCAGATAGCTCCCAGCACCGGCGGTGTGGGACGCGCTTTGCGGGCGAGGGCGAACCAGGCGACGATGATCGTCGGCGACAAAAACTGCAGCACCGTGGCCGTGGCGGCATTGGATTTTTCAATGGTCATCAGAAAGGTGAACTGCACGGTTAGCGCGCCAAACAGCGAGAAAAACAGCAGGCTTAGGGCGTCGCGGCGGTTTTGCAGCACGCGGAAAATGCGGTCGCCGTGAACAAAGCCGAGCATCAGCAGGATCAGCCCGGCGAACAGCAGACGCGTCATGGTCAGAAACGGCGACGACATCTGGCTTTCCTGCATAATAAATTGCGCACACACCCCGGAACTGCCCCACAGCACGGCGGCAATCAGTACGTTCAGCATCCCTTTTTTGCTGGAGCCCATCTTTTCCTCAAGCGAAATATGACAAAGGGGAATCATAGCATGCGCGCGCCCGGGCGGCGGGGCAGGAAATGGTAGTCGGGCGCGGCGGCGTAACTATTTTGCAGGCCCGGTAAGGCGAAGCCGCCGCCGGGCATTAACCGATAGTCGCGTTCTAGCTTAAATCGACATTTTTACTGCCGAACAGCCAGGTGAGGACAAAGCCGCACAGGTAGGAGACCGCCAGCCCGCCGGCGTAGACCGCCATCCCGGCGTAAATTCCGCTGCCGGAGGTCATCAGCGGCAGCGCCACCAGACCGGACGGGCCGAACACCGTGTTCAGGCCGACCGGCAGCCCCAGCCAGGCGATCAGTCCGACGAAGAACCCGCCGCAGGCGCCGCCGAGGCAGGCGGTGACAAACGGCTTCATCCGCGGCAGGGTGACGCCGTAGATCAGCGGCTCGCCAATCCCGAGGAAGCCCGGAATAATCGCCCCTTTAATCTGGGTTCGCAGCAGCGAATCGCGCTTCGCCCGCCAGAACAGCGCCAGCGCCGCCCCCACCTGCCCGGCCCCGGCCATCGCCAGGATCGGGAACAGCGAGTTAAAGCCCTGGGCGTCCACCAGCGCAAAATAGACCGGGACAAACCCCTGATGGACGCCAAACATCACCGCCAGCAGGAACAGGCCGGCCAGCACCGCCGAGCCAAACGGGTTGCCGTTAAGATGCAGGAACAGCCATGACATGCCGGTAAACAACCAGCCGCCAATCGGCATGATCACCGTAAAGGTCACCGCGCCCATGATCAGCAGCGTCACCGCCGAAGTGAGGATCATATCGAGGTTGGCCGGCATCACCCGCCGCACCTGGCGTTCAACCCACGCGCCAAGGATAGCGGCGATCAGTACGCCGATGATATTGCCGCGCGGATCGATGCCATGGCCGAAGAAGGTGGAAATGCCGGCGTAGAAGCCGCTGGTTGCCTCCGGGTTGTAGCCCAGCACGAACAGCGAGGCGATAATCGCGCCGTTCACGCCGGAGCCGCCGAACGCCTTCTGCGCGTTATAGCCAATCAGAATACTCAGAAAGGTGAACATCCCTTTGCTGAAGACCTTCATATAGCCAATCAGCGCCACCAGGCTGGCGTTCGGATAGGCGTTCTCCAGTACGAAAACCTGTTCCGCCAGGGTGGCGAAGCCCAGCAGCAGCCCGACGGCGATAAAGCCGGGGATCAGCGGCGTAAAGATAGTGGCGAATTTGGCGAGAAACTTCTGCACCGCGCTGGTCTGCTTGCCCTTCAGCGCCTGCTTTTTCTCCGCCGCGACGTCGGCCAGCGTCGGTGCGGCGGCGGGCGCCGCCTCCAGCAGGCCGTTCATCATTTCGGCGGCGGTTTGCGCCTTGCCGGGGCCGAGCACCACCTGGAACTGCTCGTCGCTGACGATCACCCCCATCACGCCGTCAATCTGGCGGATGGCGGCGCTGTCGGCCAGACTTTCATCGCGCAGGGTCAAGCGCAGGCGCGTCATGCAATTGCCCGCCTGCGCGACGTTTGCGGCGCCGCCCACGTGGGCGAGGATCCGCGCTATCATCTCTTTCGTTATTTTTGCCATTGCCCGTTACCTGTCTGTCGGCGCTCAGGTGTTGCTGAGCGCCTTGCGGATATAGCCGTTGTTTTTCGCCAGCAGCGACTGCGCCTCTGCGGCGCTTAAGTCCGCCAGCACCATCACGATCGCCGTTTTACAGTGGCGGCCGCAGGCCTCCAGCGCCTTCTGGGCGGTGGCGCGATCGCAGTCGGTGGCCTCCATCACGATAGAGACCTGGCGCTCAATCAGCTTGGCGTTGGTCGCTTCAACGTCGACCATCAGGTTGCTGTACACCTTGCCGACGCGGATCATCGCCCCGGTGGAGATCATGTTCAGCACCAGCTTCTGCGCGGTGCCGGCTTTCAGGCGGGTAGAGCCAGTGACCACTTCCGGGCCGACCACCGGGGTGATCGCCACGTCCGCCAGCTGGGCCATTTCGCCATGCGGGTTACAGCTGACGATGGCGACAAAGGCATTCTGTCTATGGGCGTATTCCATGGCGCCAATGACGTACGGCGTGCGTCCGCTGGCCGCCAGCCCCACCAGCACATCGCGGTTGCTGAAGTTCAGGTTCTGCAGATCCATCGCCCCCTGCGCTTTGTTGTCTTCCACATTTTCCACGGCGCTGAGAATCGCTTTATGTCCGCCGGCGATGATCCCCACCACCTGCTCCGGGCGGGTGCCGAAGGTTGGCGGGCATTCACTGGCATCGAGGATCCCCAGACGCCCTGAGGTACCCGCGCCAATGTAAATCAAGCGGCCACCGGCCTGCAGCGCCGCCGCGACCTTATCCACCACCTCGGCAATCTGCGGCAGATAGGGCGTTATCGCCTGGGCTACCTGCTGGTCTTCCTGGTTTATCACCGTCAGCATCTCGAGGGTGGAGAGGGTGTCAATGTTGGCGCTGTTGGCGTTACGTCGCTCGGTCAGCAGTTTGCTCAGGTCGATACTCATAGAAACCTCGTTATTCTCAGTGGCGCGCAGTATAAGGAATTATTTATTCCTTGCCTGTGAAGAGTATCACGATTAGTACGTGGAGAATAATACGAGAATGGTAGATATGGCGGGAAATAGTGCGGTAATAAATCTGGAATATTTTATTACCGCAGCAGGAGATTAGCGTGCGTCGCGCGGTTTGCTGAGGCCCAGCAGCAGCGCCAGCAGGTAGCAGATGGCCATCGCGAGGCTCATTTTCAGCATCGTTTCGCCGCCGAGACCCGCCAGCGGCGCGGCGATGCCGCCGAAGACAAACATCAGGGTGCCCATCAGCGCGGACGCGGTCCCGGACTGCGCGGCGTCGACGGCGCTCATCGCCTCCGCGCCGGCGACGGTGCTGATGCCGCTCATCAGCGACACGGTAAAGAACAGGCCGACCAGCGCCAGCATCGGCAGATGCAGCCAGGCAAACAGCAGCATGATCGCCGCACAGCTCACGGCCAGCGTCAGGCCGCCGCGCAGCAGGCTTTCGGCGCTAAAGCGGCGCGCCAGACGGGAAAAGATCATCGCGGCGATGATCAGCCCGATACCGTTCAGACCGAACAGCAGACTGAACTGCATGGCGCTCATGCCGTATTCGCTCTGCATCACGAAGGAAGAAGAGCCGATGTAGGAGAACAGCCCGGCCATCATAAAGGCCTGGATCAGGCAGAAGCGCAGAAAGCGGCGATTTTTCAGCACCGGCTGGCCGGGCCGTTGGCGGCTGGCATGCGCCGCTGTGGCCGGGCGCGTTTCCCGCAGGATCGCCAGGCTCATCACCAGCAGCACGCCGCCAATGGCGGCCATCGTCCAGAAGAGAATTCGCCAGTCGAAGGCGGTGATAACGTAGCCGCCCAGCACCGGGGACAGCACCGGCGCAATGCCGTTCACGGTCATCAGCAGGGCGAAAAACTGGGTCAGCAGGGTGCCCTGGTATTTATCGCGGGCGATGGATCGCGACAGCACCGAGCCGCCGGCGCCGGCAAAGCCTTGTAAAAAGCGCCAGACAATCAGCATGTTGATATCGCGGGTCAGGGCGCACATCGCCGAAGAGAAGATAAACAGCAGCAGAGACAGCGCCAGCGGTTTCAGGCGGCCAATGCGGTCGCTCAGCGGGCCGAAAAACAGCTGACCCAGGCCGAGACCAATCAGCGCGGCGGTCAACGACAGCTGGGTCTGGGTGCTGGTGGCCTGCAGCTGCTGAGTGATCTCCGGCAGCGCCGGTAGATAAAAATCCGTGCACAGCGGGCCGATACCCGACAGCAGGCCGAGGATCAGCGCCCAGGAGAGGGAAACACGTGCCATAACGATTCCTTGTAGAGGCCGGGCTCGGTCGCCCGGCGGGTAAGTTTAACTGGCGCCGCCGCCCAGCGACTGCCAGAGGGTGATCCGGTTATTGAGGTCGGTCTGCTGCAGGGACAGCAGCGTCGTTTTCGCCGACCACAGCGTGCGCTGAGCGGTGAGCACCGACAGATAATCGCCGACCCCGGCCTGATAGCTCTTCATGGCGATATCCAGCGATGTCTGCTCGGCGGCGACATACTGCCGCTGAGCATCAAGCTCTTCGCTCAGCGTTTCCCGGCGCGCCAGCGCATCGGCAACGTCCTTAAACGCGCTCTGAATCGATTTCTCGTAGGTGGCGATCAGCCCCTTTTTCTCCGCTTCCGCATAGCGCAGCTGCGCCAGGTTGCTGCCGCCGGTGAACAGCGGCAGGCTGATGGAGGGGGCGAACGACCACACCTGCATCCCGTGGCTGAACAGCGACGACAGCGAGTCGCTGCCGACCCCGGCGCTGGCGGTCAGGGAAATCGACGGGAAGAAGTTCGCCCGCGCCGCGCCGATATCGGCATTGGCGCTCTTCAGATTGTGCTCCGCTTCCTGAATGTCCGGCCGACGCAGCAGCACCGACGACGACACGCCCGCCGGCACCAGCGCGATGCTGTTATCCCCGAGACTCTCGAGAGTGCCGGGCAGCAGGCTCTCCGGCACGGTTTCCCCCGCCAGCAGGTTAATGGCGTTTTTATCCTGCGCCACCAGCGTGCGATAGCTGGCGACGCTGGCGCGCGCCTGCTGATAGACGCTTTCCGCCGAGCTTACATCGCCGGCTGAGGCGGTGCCAACCGCCATCTGGCGGGCGACGATGTTGCGCGAGTTTGCCGCGCTGTCCATGGTCTGCTGCGCCAGCGCCAGATTGCTGTTATCCGTCGCCAGCGTCACCCAGGCGGTGGTCAAATCGGCAATCATCGTCAGCCGGGTATTCTGCGCGGTGAATTCGCTGGCAAGCCAGGTTTCGCGCGCCGCGCGCGACAGGCTCTGGTTCTTGCCGAACAAGTCCAGTTCGAAGCTGGAGACCGCGCCGTCGGCCTGTGAAGCGGAGCTCAGGCCACTGGCCACCGTTTTGCTGCGGGTGTGGCTCAGTTCGGCATCAACGGTGGGAAACAGCGATGCCCGCGTTTCGCCATACTGGGCGCGAGCGGCTTCAATATCGGCCAATGCCTTTTGCACATCGCGGTTGCTGTTCAGCGCGATGCTGACCACTTTTTTCAGCCGCGCGTCATTGACCACTTTCTGCCAGTCGCCGACCACCGCCGTCGATTCGCCGTGCGCCCCGGGCAGGGTGGCCGGCACCGGCGCGGCCGGGCGATCATAATGCGGGTCAAGCGAGACGCAGCCCGCGGTCAGGAGCGCGATAAACATAAAACTCAAACGAAACATACCTTACTCCTGAGAAGGACGTGGGCGGGTGAAGAGACGTTTCACCAGCACGAAGAACAGCGGTACGAAGAACACCGCCAGCAGGGTGGCCGTCAGGGTGCCGCCGATAATCCCGGTGCCGATCGCCACGCGGCTGTTGGCTCCGGCGCCGGTGGCGATGGCCAGCGGCAGCACCCCGGCGATAAACGCCAGCGAGGTCATGACAATCGGGCGCAGGCGAGTCTGCGCGGCGCGGATCGCCGCCCGGGAGAGCGAATACCCCTCATCCACGGCGGATTCAGCGAACTCCACGATCAGGATGGCGTTTTTCGACGACAGGCCGATGGTGGTCAGCAGCGCCACCTGGAAGTAGACGTCGTTGCTTAAGCCGCGCAGCGTCGCTGCCAGCGCCGCGCCAAGCAGGCCGAGCGGGATGACCATGATCACCGAGAACGGCACCGACCAGCTCTCATACAGCGCCGCCAGGCACAGGAACACCACCAGAATCGAGATGGCGTACAGGCTCATCGCCTGGCCGCTGGCCAGCTTTTCCTGCAGCGAAATGCCGCTCCACGCCCAGGTGGAGCCCGCCGGCAGGCTGTCGGCCAGCTTTTCCATCTTGTCCATCGCCGCGCCGGAGCTGAAGCCGGCGGCGTTTTCGCCCTGGATCTCAAAGGCGGCGGAGCCGTTGTAGCGCACCAGGCTTTCCGGGCCGTATTGCCAGTGGGTGGTGGCGAAGGCGGAGAACGGCGTCATGCTGTTATCGCTGCCGCGAACGAACCATTTGCCAAGGTCCGACGGCACCGCGCGCGCGTCGCTTTCGCCCTGGATATAGACCTTTTTCACCCGGCCGCGATCGATAAAGTCATTCACGTAGGTACCGCCCCAGGCGCTGGAGAGCGTATCGGTCACGTCGCTCAGCGACAGCCCCAGCGAGACGGCTTTGTTGTTGTCGATATCCACCTGCAGCTGCGGCATCTGCGGCAGGTCGTTAGCGCGCACCGACTGCAGTTCGCTGCTCTGGTTGGCCGCCGCCAGCAGCTGGCTGCGCAGCTTCATCAGGCTGTCGCGGTCGGTACCGCCGCTGGCCATCAGCTCGAAGGTGAAGCCGTTGCTCTGCCCGAGACCGTCTACCGACGGCGGGGTCATGGCGAAGAGGGTGGCGTCGCGGATCGTCCCCAGCTCTTTGGTGGCGCGCAGGGCGATGGCCTGGGCGGTGTTGTCGTCCCCTTTGCGCTGCGACCAGTTTTTCAGCGACACGAAGGCCATCCCGGCGTTCTGCCCGCTGCCGCTAAAGCTGAAGCCGTCGACGGTGAAAATGACGTCGGTATTGGCTTTCTCTTTGGTGAGGAACCAGTCGGTGACCTGGCGGCGCACCTCGGCGGTACGCACCGCCGTCGCCCCGGCGGGCAGGGTGTACTGGACCATGATCTCCCCCTGGTCCTCCACCGGCAGGAAGCTGCCCGGCAGCTTCCACATCGCCAGCGCCATCGCCCCGCAAATCAGCGCGTAAGCGCCCATCATCACTGCGCCCCGGCGCAGGCCGCCGAGCACCCGGCGCTGGTAGCCCGCCTCCGTACGTCCCCACAGGCGGTTAAAGGCGCCGAAGAACCCTTTGGTGTGCGGTTTGGAGTGGCTGAGCAGCGCGCCGCACAGCGCCGGGGTGAGGGTCAGCGCTACCACCACCGACAGCATCATCGCCGAGATAATGGTTACCGAGAACTGGCGATAGATGACCCCGGTCGAACCGCCGAAGAAGGCCATCGGCAGGAACACCGCCGACAGCACCAGGGCAATCGCCACCAGCGCGCCGGAGATTTCGCCCATCGATTTTTCGGTGGCTTCGCGAGCGGGGAGCCCTTCGTCGCGCATAATGCGCTCGACGTTCTCCACCACCACGATGGC
>NZ_KV792540.1:0-3289 GCF_001808265.1 Klebsiella sp. HMSC16A12 | reverse complement strand
GATGGCGTCATCCACCAGCAGGCCGATCGCCAGCACCATGGCGAACAGCGTCAGGGTGTTAATCGAGTAGCCGAACAGGGCCAGCACCCCGAAGGTGCCAAGCAGCACCACCGGCACCGCTACCGCCGGAATGAGCGTCGCGCGGAAGTTCTGCAGGAACAGATACATCACGCAGACGACGAGGATAATCGCTTCGAACAGGGTCTGAATCACGTCCTCGACCGAGATTTTGATGAACTCGGTGCTGTCCTTCGGATAGGCAATATCGTAACCCTGCGGCATCTGACGCTGGAATTCGGCGATTTTGCTTTTCACCAGCGTCGCGGTGTCCAGCGCGTTGGCGCCGGGGGCCATCATCACCGCGATCCCGGCGGCCGGGTGGCCGTTCAGATTGGCGGTGGCGGTGTAATCCTCGCTACCCATCTCCACCCGCGCGACATCGCTCAGGCGCACTACCGAGCCGTCGGCCTGGCTTTTCACGATGATCGCTTTGAACTGGTCAGGGGTTTGCAGTCGGGACTGCGCGCGCACGGTGGCGGTTAATTGCTGGGCATTGGACGACGGTAGCGCGCCGATTTTACCGGCGGAGACCTGCACGTTCTGCGCCTCAATCGCCGACTGGACGTCGGAAGGCATCAGCGAGTAGGAGGCGAGTTTGGTCGGGTCCATCCAGACGCGCATCGCGTATTCGGCGCCGAATACCTGCAGGCTGCCGACGCCCTCCACGCGCGCCAGCGGGTCCTGCATATTGCTGACCAGCCAGTCGGAGATATCGGAGCTGGTGGCGCGGTTGGTTTTGTCATACACCGCGAGGATCAGCAGAAAGCTGCTCTGCGATTTTTCCACCGTTACGCCGGACTGCTGGACTTCGCTCGGCAGCCGCGATTCCGCCTGCTGCACTTTATTTTGCACCTGCACCTGGGCGGTGTCCGGGTCGGTCCCCTGCTCAAAGGTGACGGTGATGCTGACCGAGCCGTCGGAGCTGCTGGTGGAGCTGAAGTAGAGCAGATGGTCGAGGCCGGTGAGCTGCTGCTCGATGACCTGGGTGACGCTGTTCTCCAGGGTTTCGGCGGACGCCCCGGTATAGGTGGCGGAGATTTTCACCGCCGGCGGGGCGACGTCCGGGTACTGGCCTACCGGCAGGGTGCGGATCGCCAGCACCCCGGCGAGCATAATCAGAATGGCGATCACCCAGGCAAAGACCGGGCGACGCACGAAGAAACGGGAGAACATCAGGCGTTGCCTCCGTTATTGTTGACGGCGACGGCCTTCACTGTCTGTCCGGGGGCCACTTTACCGGTGCCTTCGACAATCAGCTTGTCGCCCGCTTTCAGGCCGCTCAGCACCAGCCATTTATCGCCGTAGGTGTCGCCGGTTTCCACGGTACGCTGCTCAACTTTGTTGGCGGCATCGACCACCAGCGCCGTGGCGTCGCCTTTGGCATCGCGGGTGATCCCCTGCTGCGGGGCGAGGATCGCGTCGTTCATGATGCCTTCATCGATGCGCGCGCGGACGAACATCCCCGGCAGCAGGACGTGCTGCGGGTTGGGGAAGATAGCGCGCAGGGTTACCGAGCCGGTAGATTCATCGACGGCGACTTCGGTGAGCGCCAGACGCCCTTTTTCGGGATAGGTACTGCCATCTTCCAGGGTTAACGTCACGCTGAGGGTGTCGCTGTTGCTGGCCAGGCTTTGCTTGCGTAAACGCAGGAGATCGACGCTGGATCGCGTCAGATCGACATACATGGTGTCGAGCCCGCGGATCGTCGCCAGCGCGGTATCCTGATCGGCGGAGACCAGCGCCCCCGGCGTAACCGACGAGATGCCGATGCGCCCGGCAATCGGCGCGGTGACGGTGGTCCAGTTCAGGTTGATGCGCGCGCTCTCCAGCGCCGCTTTTTTCGATTCCACGCTGGCCTTGTCCTGGGCGCAGGTGGAGGCGGCGTCGTCGGCATCCTGGCGGGAAACGCCGTTATCCCTGACCAGTGACGCGTAGCGCTGGGCCTTCTGGCAATCGGAGACCACCAGCGCCTGGGCCTGTTTCAGCGCCGCCGCCGCTTCGTTCCAGGTCGCGCGATAGCTGGAGGGATCGATCTGGTAAAGGGCCTGCCCGGCCTTCACCATATCGCCTTCGGTAAACAGGCGTTTCTGGATGATGCCGCCCACCTGCGGGCGAACTTCGGCGCTGAGCGAGGCGGTGGTGCGGCCGGTGAGCTGGCTGACTACCGGCACCGGCTGGCTTTGCAGGGTGACCACGCCCACTTCCGGCGTGGGTTGCTGCGGAGCAGATGTCTGCGCATTATCGCATCCGCTAAGGAGAAATAATGCTGTCGCGATGGGAGCTATGATGTATTTCATTATATTTTCTCAAGATATAAGACGTCCGCCCCGTTTATTTAAAAACGAGGGAATAGGTTGGGCGCTGAGGCATTTTCGGGTGAGCGAAAATGACAAAAAAGGAACACAGATGTTCCTGAACGTGATTGTTATTGTGTCTCCGCTGAAGCCAACCTCTTCGGTCTTCAGGAGGTGAAAAGCGCATCTCCTCTGGTTTTGTAGTGAGAATGATCATTCTCATTTTTCCCCATTATACGATCCATCGCGATAATGGAAAGGTTTTTTTGCTTACTTTTAGAACGCAAAAAATTAAGGCAAATAATCATGGAGAAAATAAGAATATTTTGTGAAAGTGGAGAGGGAAAATAACCATTCGGCAGCGCGATACTGGAGATAGTTAATGACACTAATCATTACAAAAAGCATTAATCCCGACGATCAACAAGAATTGTTTGCCGGTCTGCGGCAGTATAATCAGCAGTATCTCGATGCGGCGCAGTTTGGCGATCTGGGGATTTACTCGCGCGATGCGCAAGGGGTAATGCAGGGCGGGCTGATTGCCAAACGCAAGGGCAACTGGCTGTGCATTGAGTATCTGTGGGTTAGCGAGACGACGCGCGGGCGCGGGCTGGGGAGCGAGCTGATGCAGGAGGCGGAACAGCAGGCGCAGGCGCAAGGCTGCAGCCATCTGCTGGTGGATACCTTTAGCTTCCAGGCGCTGCCGTTTTATCAGAAATTAGGCTATCAGCTGCAGATGTCGCTGCCAGACTTCCCGCACGCAGGCATGCAGCGCCACTATTTGTCGAAGGCGCTGTAACGATCCTGGTATCCCCGGGCGGTCAGGTACCGTACCTGTGGTTGTGCCGGATGGCGGCATAAAGGCCTTATCCGGCCTACGTTCCGAGCGGCCTGTTATTGATATACCCACTTGCGCGACTGAAACTGCCGGTGCT
>NZ_KV792539.1:0-7035 GCF_001808265.1 Klebsiella sp. HMSC16A12 | reverse complement strand
TTCGCAAGAAATCTTATTTATTCAACAAAGCCTCTACAGAGGTTCCTCCTGGTGCTCCCTCGGGAGACTATCTAATGCTGGAGACCAGTGCTTATATTTTTGCGATGAAGCAACCTAGAGGGTATACCTACATTGGTCTGGTGAAGAATTTAATCAACGAAGGTGAAGGACATATTTGGTGGAAAATATAAATAACGATGTACCACAGCATCAACCTTACCGAAATGAAAAGGTATTTAATTCCGGTAAGACAGCACTTGAGCTCAATTTTTCTGAGACAAATGGCAGTGTGAATCTTATCCTTGCGGGGCCTTTAGTATCGAAGCCGGGAAGTTTTGACTGGACTGGTCAAAAGGCCTTTTCAACAAAGCTGAGTGATGATGAAGTGATCACCTTGTGTATGGCGTTTCTTCGCCTTACTCATGAGGCTGTTCTGAAACATAAAAAAACAAAGCACCATAATAAGCAAGTCTACAAAAACGTAAAAGTTACTTTTGATGGTAAATCCACAGCAATGATGGAGGGGGGAGTTGTAGCTATCAACAAAGACGAGAGAGACATTAATTTTATACATAAAATTATTATTGATCCTGCCGCTTGCCTTCGCTTAGGTCTTTTCCTCTTGTCCGTCATACTGGCCCGAAATCCAGGGGTCCCATCTGACGCGGTTCTAACGTGCATGCGTCTTAATGCAAATGCTCAACTACAAAAGTAACTTTTCTATCTTATCATTCCCGTTTTACGGGAATTTCAAAAAAAGATACTTCCCTTAATGGGGAAAATACGCTCGGTTCATAGGATACATTAGATGTAACTATGGACTGACCCCATGCCTGTAGACAAATTCTGTCCTCACGACGAGGCCTGTTCGAAGGCCTCCGGACTGACGCCGCCGGGATGACTGTGGCGCCGGGTCCGATTGTAGAACACTTCAATGTAATCGAAGACATCCGCCCGGGCCAGATCCCGGTTTGGTATGTTCTCTTACTAATGCGTTCTTTTTTCAGTGAACTGAAGAACAATTCGGCCACCGCATTATCCTGGCAGTTGCCACACCGGCTCAAGCTCGGTGCCAGGTTATTGGCCCGCAGAAGCGGTGCCAGTCGTCACTGCCGTACTGGCTGCCCTTACACAACCACAGACGGAACATGTTAAAGATCATTCCTGCCGATCGCATCTGGAAGGTAGGCGTTTCTCGTCTCCATTTATGCCAGTGTCAACATAGCTGTTTGTCCTGGCATTACCCCATTTCTCCCAAAAACCGTAAAACGCTCCTCAGCCCGCGTCATGACTGGCTTCAGCGTGGTTCGGCGCTGAAAAAGGATCCTTTACGCATTTGGTTTTACCCGCAACAATGCGGGATAAGACAATAAAAGGATCCGCGCGCTGCGATTTATTGTGATGGCAGGATCTGACCTTTCAGGCCAGAATAACTGTATCTATGACCAGTGAGTGCGCTACGTGAAAAATAGCCGATGAACAACATCATTCCCCTGCAGAATTCACCAGAACGCGTTTCGTTATTGCCGATCGCCCCGGGCGTTGATTTTGCGACCGCGGTGGCACTCCGGCGGATGGCCACCTCAACAGGTGCCACGCCGGCTTACCTCCTGGCGCCGGAAGTGAGCGCCCTCCTCTGGTACATGCCGGACCAGCGTCACCATATGCTGTTCGCCACCATGTGGAATACCGGGATCCGTATCGGCGAAGCCCGGACGCTCACCCCGGAATCCTTCGACCTGGATGGTCTGCGGCCTTTTGTGCGGGTGCTGTCGGAGAAAGTACGGGCACGCCGCGGGCGTCCCCCAAAAGATGAAGTGCGACTGGTACCGCTGACGGATGCCAGTTTTGTGCGTCAGATGGAAAGCTGGATGGTCACCACCCGCCCCGCCGGCGGGAGCCGTTATGGCCGGTCACGGATGAGACAATGCGCAACTGGCTGAAACAGGCGGTGAAGCGGGCTGAAGCTGATGGCGTGCATTTTTCGATCGCCGTGACGCCGCATACCTTCCGGCACAGCTATATCATGCACATGCTTTATCACCGGCAGCTTAGGAAGGTCATCCAGGCGCTGGCCGGGCATAAGGATCCGCGCTCGATGGAAGTCTATACCCGGGTATTTGCGCTGGACATGGCTGCCACCCTGGCCGTTCCCTTTACCGCTGACGGTCGAGATGCCGCGGAGATCCTTCGCTCCCTGCCACCGGCCGGCTGAGATTGTCGGGCAGGCGGCCGGGGCTTTGCCACTTAGTGAAGGAGATAAAGACAAACGCATTCCAGACGAGGCAGAGTCAGTCAGTCGCTTCTGAGTCTCTCACCCTGCCGGCTGCAGAAGCGTTACGCTTATCCAGTATGACCCGGGCATCATTCCGTCCGGGTCTGGAGAGAAATATTCATACCGCATCCCGTGTCCCCTCACCTTCTCATTGCACCATGACATCATTCGTATTAAGGAGCCCCGGTCCTCTGGTGACCAGCTGACATCTTCATACCGCAGACAATAAAACTTACTGCGATCCGGATATCAGCAAGTTACAGGGGATATACCTGAGGGCCTTTCCAACCGGGTAAGCCAGGTCGTTATTCAGTATATCGTCGGTGACTGCGTCCCGGGCCATTTCTGACAGCCATCAGGTTTCCTCTTCATGATTGCAGATATCAGTGCGAAGCTGGCTGAGGGTACGATAGGATTAACGAACTTCGGAGGACTGGTTTTAGCAGCTCTTGTATGGCAATGCCGGAATCAACGCTCTGCTGAGTGGCTTCATTCAGTGCGCACCGGGGATTTACTGAAATATTGACTGTGGGATGCAGTCACGTGGAGAGCTCTCAATTGGTCGGGTAACACCCTCGTCAAACTTGCATGCTTCAGTCAATATCAGCATATTCTGGCCATAAATGACATACCGCAGTCAATATTGTCCGATCCTTACCTGCAGGAAGGAGAGCGAATATTGACTGTAGTATGCGTGATGCACCTCACAGTCAATAACTAATTGCGTATGCATACGGCAGTCATGGTAATGCATATCGCAGTCAATTTTCCGGCTTCATCGCCGATAGCGCTTCAGCAAGTTTCTGCGGATCGATGCCCGCAGCCTTCAGTGCCTTGATGACTTCGTCATAATTCTGCTCCGGCGCCTTCTCTTCTTCCTCCTTGCGCGGTACCTTCACCGTCCCGCTGATGAGTTTGGGATTGCGATAATGAACGCTAAAGTAAGTCGCCCGGCCACGTTTAAACTCGGTGTAATCCAGATAGCCGATATCCCGAAGTTGCTCCATAGCCTTTCGGACCGTGTGGTTCTGCGTATAGACATTTGAGGTAAGATTCAGCCGGTCCCGCATACGTTTCATGGAGATAGGTGCGGGATTCTGGGGAAGGCTCTCGATGTAGGTATACAGCGCCTGGGCAGATTCCTTCCGCTGCAGGGCGTCAATGGCTTTCAGCCGAAGCAGGACCCGCCTGTCCATATGGTAAAGCTCAAAGAGCTTGGGTTCAGCCTTGATCTCCACGATATCCTCGTTGATGTCATAATAGGCTGACTGCACCAGATGGGTGGTCCATCCTTTGGTCTCGCTCTGGAACTTCAGGGTAACCGAGGCGAGTTTAAACAGGGAATTGCTGATGCGATCCCGCATTTTCTTGTTTGAGCGCCGTGAGTCAAATCCACACATCTTAACGAATTCAACGAACGACAGCTCCAGAGTGTCACTTTTTACCCCATACTCAGACATCGAGCGAATGATCCCGAGCCAGACTTTAAAATCCGTGTCCATATCAAGACGCGAACCGGTGATCTTAACGTCGGTGTACCCTTCGCTTTTGGCGATGGACAGCTGTACGAGCTCCTCAGTGGCATCTGTGACGTTTTTACGGTTTGCCTTACTCCTGGAGGTTGATTTCAGGGTTGGAACGAAGAGACCGAGCCTCATGAGCGCTACCGGCTGCACAGTACTGGTACTGTTGACATCCAGCTTAACAACTTCGCCGGTTGTCTTGTCCACTTCCTGAAGATTGAGAGGTAAGCTGTTATTTTCGCTCGTCATCTTGATCCTCAACGGTTATCCACAAAAGAATGTCGTTATACGTATCGCAGTCAACGGATATACATACCTCAGTAAATACCGTTGCATATCACAGTATTAGATTTCGCATACAGCAGTCAACTTTTTACATTCCACAGTCGATCCAGTATGACGTTCAAGCCAGTTACAGCGCCTGCTGCAGCGATCCGGGGATCTCTTTAGGATCTCAATATGATCTCTTTGGGATCAATTACTGGATCGAAGCAATGAATAACGTTAATCCCCAGCCAGATCTACCCCACCACATTCAGGGTTCTGCAAGGGTAATCTGAATGCCGCATGAGTAACTCTCCCTGATTTAACATTAAATATTGACTGCGATATGTAGAATCTTCTTTTGTTGTTGACCAGCCCTCGGCTTTTAGTTTCATACCATAGTCAATTTTTCACATATCACAGTCAACTTCATGAAGATAGACTAATCCGGAGAAGTATCCGGCATCGTAGCGTTCGTGCTTTTTGCAGTCTCTGTGCTTTTCCACTTCCTCACTGCGTGAGATCGCTTACTGCGGCGAGCGGCAGTGAGAAATATTGACTGCGGTATGTGATTGAGCCTCTCTTCTCCGGTTTACAGCTTTCATTACAGTCAGCTTTGCAATTTTCAGATGACTTTGCGATTTTATTGTTGCTTTGCAAATAATCCCAAGATTTAATAAAATGATGCAAAGTGATGATTAAAGGATGCTCAGAATGGGACTGATGGATATACTTAACCAGTGCATTACTGCTGGACATGAGATGACGAAGGCTATCGCCATTGCGCAGTTTAATGACGACAGTCCGGAAGCAAGGAAGATCACCCGCCGCTGGAGAATTGGTGAAGCGGCGGATCTGGTTGGCGTTTCTTCTCAGGCAATCAGGGATGCAGAGAAAGCCGGCCGGTTACCTCACCCTGATATGGAAACCCGTGGCAGAGTTGAACAACGTGTTGGTTATACCATCGAACAAATCAATCATATGCGGGATGTGTTCGGTACCCGACTGCGGCGTGCAGAAGATGCTTTCCCTCCGGTGATCGGGGTTGCGGCTCATAAAGGGGGGGTTTACAAAACCTCCGTTTCTGTTCACCTAGCTCAGGACCTAGCCCTGAAAGGACTCCGTGTTCTTCTCGTTGAAGGCAATGACCCACAGGGAACGGCTTCTATGTATCACGGATGGGTGCCCGATCTTCATATTCATGCTGAGGACACTCTCCTGCCCTTTTATCTTGGGGAAAAGGATGATGCCAGCTACGCTATAAAGCCCACCTGCTGGCCTGGCCTTGATATCATCCCGTCCTGTCTGGCACTGCACCGCATTGAAACTGAGCTGATGGGGAAATTTGACGAAGGCAAATTACCTGCTGACCCGCACCTGATGCTCCGTCTGGCCATTGAAACGGTCGCTCATGATTATGACGTGATTGTTATCGACAGTGCACCCAACCTTGGTATCGGTACGATAAATGTTGTATGCGCTGCTGATGTATTGATTGTCCCTACTCCGGCAGAGCTGTTCGACTACACCTCCGCACTGCAGTTTTTCGATATGCTTCGTGACCTGCTTAAGAACGTGGATCTTAAAGGCTTCGAGCCAGATGTCCGTATTCTGCTTACCAAATACAGTAATAATAACGGCTCGCAGTCCCCGTGGATGGAAGAACAAATTCGGGA
Organism: Klebsiella sp. HMSC16A12; assembly: GCF_001808265.1. Taxonomy (NCBI): domain Bacteria; kingdom Pseudomonadati; phylum Pseudomonadota; class Gammaproteobacteria; order Enterobacterales; family Enterobacteriaceae; genus Klebsiella; species Klebsiella sp. HMSC16A12. The sequence continues at coordinate 1,297 of NZ_KV792539.1, read as the reverse complement.
TGCCTGGGGAAGCATGGTCCTTAAAAATGTTGTGCGCGAAACGGATGAAGTCGGTAAAGGTCAGATCCGTATGAGAACCGTTTTTGAACAGGCTATCGATCAACGTTCTTCAACAGGTGCCTGGCGTAATGCCCTCTCTATCTGGGAGCCTGTTTGCGATGAGATTTTTGATCGTCTGATTAAACCACGCTGGGAGATTAGATAATGAAGCGTGCCCCTGTCATTCCAAGACATACCACACATACTCAATCGACTGAAGATACCTCATCACCGGCGCCGGCTGCGCCGATGGTGGATTCATTAATTGCGCGCGTGGGTGCTATGGCCCGCGGTAATGCCATCTCTCTTCCGGTATGTGGACGGGAAGTAAAATTTACCCTTGAAGTGCTCCGGGGAGACTCTGTTGAGAGCGCTTCACGCGTATGGTCAGGCAATGAGCGCGATCAGGAACTACTTACCGAAGATGCTCTGGATGATCTCATTCCTTCATTTTTACTGACTGGTCAGCAGACTCCAGCTTTCGGCCGCCGGGTTTCCGATGTCATTGAAATTGCAGACGGCAGCCGTCGCCGTAAAGCCGCAATCCTGACGGAAAGTGATTATCGCATTCTGGTTGGTGAACTGGACGATGAGCAGATGGCAGCATTGTCCCGACTGGGTAACGATTATCGGCCGACGAGTGCTTATGAACGTGGTCTGCGTTATACAAGCCGGCTGCAGAATGAGTTTGCTGGAAATATTTCTGCACTTGCCGATGCGGAAAACATCTCTCGTAAGATCATTACCCGCTGTATCAATACGGCCAAACTGCCTAAATCCGTTGTTGCCCTGTTTGCACATCCTGGAGAACTGTCTGCCCGGTCAGGTGAAGCCCTTCAGAAGGCTTTTGCAGATAAAGAAGAATTACTGAAGCAGCAGGCTGAGACTCTCCACGATCAGAAGAAAGCGGGACTAATCTTCGAAGCTGAAGAGGTCATTAGTCTTTTAACATCCGTACTGAAACAATCTTCCGCATCAAGAGTTAATCTGAGCTCACGTCATCAGTTTGCTCCAGGGGCAACAGCATTGTACAAGGGCGATAAAATGGTGCTTAACCTGGATAGGTCCCGCATTCCTGCGGAGTGTATAGAGAAAATAGAAGCCATTCTTAAGGAGCTTGAGAAACTAGGAGTTTGATGCGGACACGCTTTAGTCTACGGTTATCTCCCTTTACTTCATTTCCTTTCTCACAGGCCAGAAAAAATAACTGGCCTGAATACTCTCTATGGGACCACGGTCCCACCTGCATCGTCGTTTA
>NZ_KV792538.1:0-4930 GCF_001808265.1 Klebsiella sp. HMSC16A12 | reverse complement strand
GTATCCGGTAACGGGTATCCCTACCGCGACATCAGTGAAAAGACATGAGATCTTCCCATGACAGATAAAACCAAACTGGTTGCTATCTCACGAACCGATGACATGAGCGCTCTGGATGCACTCAAGCTCTTGCGGTTTCGCCGGTACAATACGGCCAGAAGTCAGTTAAGGGTCACGAGTGTCTGGTCTGCATGGTGCGCCAGGCACGGTCTGACCCCCTTCCCGGTCACAGCGGTTGATGTCGAGCGCTATATTAATGGGCTGAATGGATCCGTTAAAATGGCGACTATCTCTCATTTTATTGCATGCCTTTCAAGCGTTAACAGCAGCCTGGGTTTTCCAGACTTCCGCAACGTTCTGATAAAAGCACTGGTTCAGGTATGGCGGGCGCGGGAGAATGAGAAAAAAATCGTCACCGGTCAGGCCCTTCCATTTCTTATATCCGATCTCAATATTCTTCGCCGGTCGCTGCATAAAAGCGATGACCTGAGAGACATACGGGACCTTGCAATGATATGGGTTGGGTTTGAAACCCTGCTGCGTAACGTGGAAATTCGAAGGATTAAAACCGGCGACCTGAAATGGCAAAATGACACGTCCTGTTACCTTCTGGACGTCATGCGGACCAAGACAAGCCTTTCAAGTAACCTGACATTTCAGCTCTCACCACAATGCAGTCAGCATGTCAGACGGTTGATTGAGACGGTGGAATACACCGATACCGAAACCTTCGGGCACCGTTTTCTTTTTCAGCCTGTAAACATCCATACAAACCGATATTTCCCGTCCACCAGCAGTAAGCTATCACGGGGAAAATCCATAGACAGGATGCTGGTCAAAGCAGGATTCAGTGAGGGGTTACTGACGCAGCTACAGAATGAATCAAAGATATCACGGGAAGATGTTGGTATGCTGTCCTCTAATTCACTGAACCAGGCATTTGCACGCCTCTGGGGGATTGCCGGGAAGGTCGGCGACAGTAACCGACAGTCCGGGCGGTACCGGACATGGACAGGACACAGTGTGCGTGTGGGGGGAGCCATAGAGCTGTTTAAGGCCGGGTACTCCCTGGAAAAGATTACCGAGATGGGGAACTGGTCTGATCCAAAGATGGTCTTCCGTTATATCCGTGGATATCTTGCCAGTGAAAAAGCCATGGTAAGCTTTATGCGTAATCATCTGGACGACATATAGATTTTACTGAGAGAAACGCCAGCACTCAGCAACATGTTTCTGAGCGCTGGTCACTTATGAACTTTTCAGATATTCAGTTCTTTCAAATCTGTCACAACAAAATCCCCTTTTCCTGAAAGACTGTCAAAATCATCGAGTGTAAATTCATGGGTGTGATACCAAATGACCCTGCATGTGGGGCAGGTAACAGGTAACAAATCTTCCGCTAACTTTTCGCTGTTATGGATAACCTCACCCATCTCGTTATGTTCGACAATATAACCACTTATGCAAAGGGTTTCGTACCCATGAGCACCGGTAACAATATGGGTTGCTGTTCTCTCACGAATTTCCCCATTAATTTTAATCTGCTCTCGAGTGGTAATCGTTCTTTTATTATTCATGAAAACTCCGGATGATATTTAAAAACGGCTGACATTGCTCCCTGCTCGGAATAATTGCGAAGGCAGCCAGGAAACCGGAAAATACGTTACCCTGTGCCTGAATCAGTTCTGGTGCGTCTCACGAAGGAAAATGAGAGGCGATATCATGGATTATCCTTTTTGAGCAGCTTTTTCTTCTTTTCTTTGTTTTTTTAATCTCCGTTTTTCCCGGAAATTTGCAACGGTATAGAGAGTGACAGATGCAATAAAATTCACCAGTGCAGCAAACTCTACTGCCAGATTGATCACGGCAGGTTTGACAGGAAGCCAGAGTGAGACAAGGAGAAGGAGGAACGATGTGATACACCGTAAGGCGTGTACATTAGAGCCTCCACTCTGGTTAATCATACCCGTACCGGAACAGATTTTGTTTGTCAGATAATTTAATCCGAATGCACAAACAGCAGTTACTAACAAGAAAATAGCGTAAGTCATTTTTCCTCCAGAGGCTTTAATCTTAATTTGACCACGTTAACCACTTTCATTACTCCCGCCTCATCCGGTACGAAAATGTAACGACATCTCGGCCATGTCGCGTGTGTAAATATCTTACCAGCGGTGTTGATATTCAGAGGCATAAGCCTTTCAGTCTTACTCAACGGCATTTTCTCTATCGGGATCAACCCTGACTTAAAACTTTTTATCATTAAGTCGAGAGGGGTTTTACAATCTTTATTGCTCATCGTTTCTGTGTAACGGATCATCCCGGCAATCGTTACCTGTATCGTTCCTATATCAGATTCGAATTTCGGCAGCACCGGCCAGTAAGGAATTTCAAAATCCACACTGGTAAGCGCCTGTTCGTAACCCTGCTCATTTGTTTCTGCAACCGTTTTAAGGCCTGGAAACCGGGCGTGCATAAATTTGATAATCTTTACCACATTGGGCGTGCTGGCCTGACGCTGATATATCTCTGGCAGCCATGTGGACGTGGTGGCCCATGTCGTGGTGCATGCATAAGTTTTTTGCTCCATATGCCATAAAATAGAGGTGTCAGCCAGGAAGTGATGAACAGTCAACAGCTCGGCCAGCAGCCGATCTTCATCTGGATGTGTTATGGCATTTTTGAAACAGACCTGTACACGAAAACGTTCTTTTGCAGACAGAAAAGTGTTTCCCCTACTGACGGCCACTTTGTATAACCTCCTGGCCGGATCAGCTTCACAAATCCCGGTTAGAATCCGGCTCATTTTGACTCCCTGATGACTTCCACCAGCCCTATACGGGGCAGGACAGAACGATATTTTTCATTAAAATCGCCGCGCTTCTGCCTTTCACCTTTTACGTAATTTTTTAACGGATTAAACCGGCCCGGTTCGCTGAACAAAATTAATGGTAAAGGCGCGCGAAAGTTGAGTTTGTACGGCCCATGAACATCATCTGGATCTTCAGGACTGGTGTACCGGATATTGACGTTAACAGCCGGAAAGTTACTTTCCCGGATGAGCCGAAATTTTCTCAAATTTTCATCGTCATGACTCACTTCGTCATTGAGCAACGACAGCATCATGATTTCTTCGGTTCGTTCCTGTTTCAGCCGTTCAACATCCTGTTTTGTCAGACTGATATCCGGCTGGAGCTCAGTTATCTCCCTGCGTAAGCGGTCGATAACCGTTTCCAGCCGGGTAAATTTATGAATGACAGGGATTTGCCAGGTGAACCCCAGGGAGCGAATTTGCTCAGTAACGACCCGGATATTACGGGACACCTGTAAAGTCACCAGCCACGGGTAAACCTGATGCAGAATTTCTGACCGGGAGTCCTGGTAATGAGTGATAGCTTTTACAGCATCAGCAAATTTGTCACGAAGCCGGTTGATTTCACCCACCAGCGACATCACCTGATCATGATTGTTTCTGACCACAACGAACCCGGGATATTTTCGGGTGATTTTGGTTGAATAATGCTCATCCCTGACATGGACTTTATCAACCCGCTGCTGCCGGTAAATATCCACCAGGGTGTCGACGTCGGGTACCGAATGAGTCACATTGATTTCCTGTGGCGGATTCAACTCCTCAACACTACGGGGCTCCGGGAGCGAGGCAAGGTAAGATGAGCCGATATCGCTGTGACGGAGTAAACTGTGCAGCTCACCGAGTTTGCGTAGTTGCTCTTCGTTGTAATGGGCAAAGTCAGTATTCATATCGTCTCCCGTATCGTATTCCTGAACGTGCGACGGTAATCGTTAAACAAACTCTGGTAAAGACTTAAACGTCAGCCATACAGGCTGGCGTCGCCCGTCCCGGCATACTCTGACGAGGCGATAACGGTTTTTCTCCATCGTGACCAGCCAGTACCCATCGGAGACAGGGCGGTCGAGAGTGACCAGTTTTAACCCGTAAAAACCCATCGAGGTAAACAGACGCCCTTCCCGCTCCCGGAAAGAGACCGTAAAGGACGGGAACAGAAGCCAGAATGCAGTGAAGAAAACATACCAGGTATACGGAACAGTCAGTTGTAGAATTTCATAGTTCCTGACGGTAGCTGTGACCAGGCCAAGGCTGAATACAGCAGCAATGCAGGCATATACTTTGAAAGACGCGCTATCGGAGTTTTTCCAGGTAATACCACGAATACAATGCACTTTGCTCATCGCCTTGCCTCAATGTAGTTGTCTGCGCACTTTCATCCGGGGAAGAATTTCTTTCTCCCACAGAGACCTTGCATTCCCATGCCCCCCCAGGAGTTGCATAGCACAAACCCTGTTAAACACAGTTACTTCTTTCCTGATTGCCTGGGTTTGACTGTCTGTGAGCTCAATGCATTCCGGTACCAGCTGCATAACACCGTTCATCATTTCGGCCTTTATGAGGCCTGGACCGTCTTTTGGGTCGGCCTCACAGGATTCCTTTACATTAAACCCGAATGAACAAAGAAGCTGGCCCTGTGCCTTAGGCCCCATCTGGACCCCCCGGCTATCGACGGTAAAGCGGACGATCGCGTAATCCCCTCCCTGATCGCTGGTTATGTTTCTTACCAGCATGCTGACCGGAGTCATATGAAGCCAGCTGTAGATACCCAAAACAATTTCTTCTTTTAAAATCATATTCAATTTTGGATTGGCCCCTATATTTCCATACACTTTTTATCACTTAACCCATTACTGGTTCGCCGCCGCAGATATTCCCGTGGCGAACGATACCCCAGCGCACTATGCGGATGCCATTCGTTGTAATGTTCGAAGGCCTCCGCAAGGTTCTTTACCGCTGTTAACCCGTCGGGTTTCGGCATGATGCTGATGTAATCGCGCTTCATCGTTTTCACGAAGCTCTCTGCCATCCCGTTGCTTTCCGGGCTACGTACCGCCGTAT
>NZ_KV792537.1:0-1611 GCF_001808265.1 Klebsiella sp. HMSC16A12 | reverse complement strand
CGGGGAAGCCCTTATAGTACAATAATTTTCGATATCCAAACTGACCCCATCTTCGGGGCATGGGACGTTGAGCGCGACCAGGAGCGCGCTGTCATCCTGCGGGAATCGTGGGAGTACAACGCCAGACTCAGGAAGAATCCCGGCTACACCCAGGCAGTTGAGCATATCGGCTATATCCTCGGGGGATACGACCTCTACACCTTCAATATGGTGCAGGCCACCAGTCCGGATGCGCCGGACGTCGCGGTCATTCAGGATTTTGAGCGCCGGCTGGAAAAACCTTTTCTGAGAAAAGAGGGCACCGTCTGGTACGCCGACTTCACGGCCAGTCCGTACCCTGAGGAACTGGCCGTGGCCGGCAGCTAAAGTGAAGGTGCAACGAAAACCATCACCGTTAATGCATACGAACGCGACCCCACAGCCCGGCGGGCCTGTATTGAGTATCATGGTGCCATCTGTCAGTGCTGCGGATTCGATTTTGAGAAAACCTGGGGCGAGCACGGCAGAGGATTTATTCACGTTCATCATATCCGGCCGCTGAGAACACTCGGGGCTGCCTATCAGATTGACCCGGTTAACGAGCTGGTCCCGTTGTGCCCGAACTGCCACGCCATGATTCATCGGGGCAATGAGGCAAAACCGTTATCCGTTGAAGAACTTCGCGCCATGATGAGACCCGCCGGCTGAATGCTGGCATTCTACAGACACGAAATACTGTTAACCGGAGCCCTGCATGCGCGTTGCCATAACACTAAGTACAATTTTACATTACAAGAAGGAAATATATTTAAAATCTATTTTTAGTAAAACATGATTTACTTACTACCACTCCACTAATTTATGGTTTTAAACGTTATCTCCGGGATTTTAATGTATATTCGGTATTTCAAAAGACAGGAAATAAGTTCATAAACTTATGTACAGGCTCGTAAAATGTCAAAGGCTGTTCACTGCCTATACAGCCTTGATCACCTACGAGCTCTTGCATACGGCTTGTAGGTGATCATCCTTATCCCGCAGGGAAATACTTGTAAATGGTCTTCACGCCTACCCGCATCTCGTTGGCTGCCTACTGTAAATGTGCTCCGCTCTAAACATTGCTACTTAGATGGGGGAAAGTTAGACGGTCTGTAGAAATCCTCCGCTAACTGAACACCATTACCTACGGTCCTTATGATTAGGATATTGTCTTTTACGGTATAAAATGTCTGTTTATCAGCCATATCCTCTCCGTACCACCGCGCCCCATTAAGGCTTTCGTCAAGGAGGTTGAGGCGATAGTTGCTCTTGGGGTGATTCCTGCATTTGAATGAAAACGGTCTGCCATCTTCAGGTCTGTTGTAGGTAACGCGAATTTCACCTTCCGGTAAAACTTGGGCTTTCATGATATCGATGCTTCTTCCGTAGAAGGTGGCCACGCCTGCCAGGCAAATTTGCGACAGAGTGAAAGGAGCTGTATCTGCGTGTGAAACTTGGGGAGCAAGAGACAGCAACAATAGCCCTAATATTTTACGCATGCCTACCTCGTTAAATTCTCATCTAAATCGGCGACTTAGTTCATCGACCCAAAGCATACTACTCGGCTTTGTTGAATAAATCGAACTTTTGCTG
>NZ_KV792536.1:0-74637 GCF_001808265.1 Klebsiella sp. HMSC16A12 | reverse complement strand
GGGTTCGAGTCCCGTCCGTTCCGCCACTTATTTAACATTAAGCCTGCTCAAATAGCAGGCTTAGTGGTAAGAAAATTTTAGGGGCGTAGTTCAATTGGTAGAGCACCGGTCTCCAAAACCGGGTGTTGGGAGTTCGAGTCTCTCCGCCCCTGCCATTTATAAGAATCCTTTGCTCAGGCAAAGGATTTTTTTTATCTCTAATCTCCATTGGCAATATCCCCTACGAAAATACCTTGCTGATCTCCGTCCATGGAGAGTAGCGTTTATTCCAGAATAGGGTTTTTCAGGATCTCATGGATCTGCGCCTGCTTATCGCTATTTTGTAACCAGATCGCATAAAGTGGACGGGATAACGTAGCGCTGTCCATGACCGTATGTAACCCATGCTTCTCTTTCGCCCAGCGAACAGGTAGCCAACAGCAGCCGTTCAGGCGCGATAATTGCTGATAGATCAGTTCAGCTGAAGAGGTAGTGAGCAGCGGAACATCATCGCTTCCTATCAGTCCCACTTCGTTTTGCTGAAAATCAGGCCCCCATTCAAGGCGCAAGTAATTCAATTCATTTCTGTTTTTTGCAGGCGATGCGCAATACAGGGCAAGAGTAAAATTACCCAACAGCTGGCTGCTTAATTCATCCATCTTCGGCGATTCGGTGGTGATCAGCAGATCCAACTGGCGTTCGTGAAGCTGTTTAACCAACGACTGCCGCTGCGCGATACGGGCTTCAAACTGGAGATTGTAAGGTGCGCTGTAGAGGGTACCGAGCCAGCTGTTAAGCATACATTCCCACAGGGAGGCGCTGGCCCCAATGGAGAATTCATTATGTCGCGAAGAGTGTGCCACCTCCTTGCGCGCAGCCTGCCAGGTATTCATGAGCGTTTCGGCATAGGGGAGGAGCTTTTCGCCGGCGGTCGTCAGGCGGATGTTATTACGATGACGGGTGAACAGATTCACACCAAGTTGATTTTCCAGCTGACGAATACGAAAGCTGACTGCTGACTGTGTCAGGTAAAGCGCCTCTGCTGCTCGCCCAAAGTGACGAGTTCTACTCACTTCCAGGAAAGTCTTGAGCAATTCCGTATCCACACCGTTCTCCACAAAATTATTTGTCGTGATGATTTAAATGTTTTGTTTGACGCTCTGTCAAGCGTAACTAATACTCCGCGCCATAAATAGCTCGGCCAAAGAATCAGGAGCGTGTAGGATGGCGGAAAGCTTTACGACGACTAATCGTTTTTTCGACAATAAAAATTATCCACGCGGGTTCTCCCGTCACGGTGATTTCACCATCAAAGAGGCGCAACTGCTGGAACGTCATGGTTATGCCTTTAACGAACTGGAACTGGGTAAGCGCGAACCTGTTACCGAAGATGAAAAACAATTTGTCTCGGTGTGCCGTGGTGAACGTGAGCCGGTGACGGAAGCAGAACGCGTATGGATTAAGTATATGGCGCGTATCAAGCGGCCGAAGCGTTTCCATACTCTGTCCGGCGGCAAACCGCAGATGGAAGGCGCTGACGATTACACCGAAAGCGATGACTAAGAAAAAAGGGCGTAAGCCCTTTTTTTACGCCATCATTTTCTGCAGATGGTTGAGCATCCGATCTATTGCCCGATAGCTGAGCGCCTCCTGCAAATGACAGCGTTCAATCTCTTCAACCTCTGCCAGATCGGCAATGGTTCTCGCAACCTTTAACAGACGCTGCCAGGCGCGAATAGAAAGCCCCAGCTGCGTTAGCGTCTGTTCCAGCCAGACAGCATCCTCCCGCCTTAAGCGACAGCAGTTCTTCATTTCACGATTCTCAAGATGGGCATTGAGTTTATTTTGCCTGAGCATTTGTCGTTCACGCGCCGCCAGCACCCGCTGCCGGACCGTTGCGCTCGATTCTTCGCCCTGCGAGCCCTGACTCAGTATTCCTGGCGGCGGCAATGGGATCTCTAAGGAAAGATCGAAGCGGTCGAGGAAGGGGCCTGACAGGCGTCCAAGGTAGCGCAATGTCTGCTCCGGCGATGCACGATTATGTTTACCCTGATAATGTCCTGTCGGGCTTGGATTCATCGCTGCAATAAGCTGAAAGCGCGCCGGATAGTCAATTTTGGCGCGCGAGCGTGATATGTGGATCTTGCCTGACTCAATGGGTTCGCGTAGCGCATCCAGTACCCGCCGCTCAAACTCCGGCAGTTCATCAAGAAACAGCACGCCATTATGGGCCAGGGAAATCTCACCGGGGACCGGTATCGAGCCGCCGCCCACCATCGCTGCCAGCGAGGCGCTATGGTGGGGGGCGCGGAACGGCCTCTGACGCCACCGCGTCTTTGCGGTGTGGAGGTTGACCAGACTCTGTATGGCCGCGCTCTCCAGCGCTTCCTGATTGCTTAATGGCGGCAGGAGACCGGGGAGTCGGCTGGCTAGCATGGTTTTCCCGGTCCCGGGCGGGCCTATCAGGAGCAGGTTGTGACCACCGGCGGCCACAATCTCCAGCGCTCGTTTGCCCTGCTGCTGGCCGATAACATCGAGCAGATCTTCGTAGCGTTCATCCCGAGCAGGCGCCTCGGCGAGAGGCGGCGAAAGCGATGTCTGCCCCGCAAGAAATGCGCAAACCTCCTGCAGATGGTCGGCGACCAGACAATCGCTGCCGCCGATCAGGCCGACCTCCGCCGCATTGTCAGAGGAGACGACAATGCGCCGGCCGGCTTTGATGGCCTCCATTGCGCTGGGGATTGCCCCTGGAACGCCTCGTAACCCACCTGTAAGGGCGAGTTCGCCCACAAACTCATATTGATTCAGTCGCGTCGTGTTGAGCTGCTCTGAGGCAACGAGAAGCGCGAGAGCGATGGGCAGATCGTATCGTCCGCCTTCTTTGGGCAGATCCGCTGGCGCCAGGTTAATGGTTATCTTCTTCGCAGGAAAAGCGTAGCCGCTGTTGATCAGGGCGCTGCGGACCCGGTCGCGGGCCTCTTTCACGGTGGTTTCCGGCAGCCCGACCATAGTTAGACCAGGAAGACCGTTGCTGAGATGAACCTCAACGGTAATCAATGGCGCTTCGATACCGAGCGCCGCGCGAGTATAGACGATAGCGAGCGACATAAAACCTCCTGGACAGAGAAGAATTATGGTTGGCATGACGTAAAGCGAGAATGGAAAAAGTGCGAATTTAGAACTGCGTATCCATACTTTTCGCGGCACATCGTTACATTTAGCCGAAAATGGACGTTTGATCGCAAAACAGAGCTATGTTGGCAAAGAGGGCGCCGAAGAGCGCGGCAGGGGTGAGAAAACTGAATTTTTTTCATTTTTGATTTTTTTCATATAAAACAATTATTTTTATTGAAACCGTTAGGCTGATCAGCAACGAAGATATAAAAAAATCTTGTGCTTTATGTGATGTCTGTGGTAACTCTTTAGGTATTCCTTCGAACAAGAAGCCAGAAAGTATAGAAAATGACAGCCCTTCTACGAGTGATTAGCCTGGTCGTGATTAGCGTGGTGGTGATTATTATCCCACCGTGCGGGGCTGCACTTGGACGAGGAAAGGCTTAGAAATCAAGCCTTAACGAACTAAGACCCCCGCACCGAAAGGTCCGGGGGTTTTTTTATAACTGAAATAACCTAAGCGAGGAGCAGATGATGACTTTTAGCATAAAATTCTGTTTCTCCCGATTTATGACGGGGAACTAACTATGAATGGCGCGCAGTGGGTGGTACATGCTTTGCGGACACAGGGAGTCGACACAGTTTTTGGCTATCCGGGTGGCGCAATTATGCCGGTTTACGATGCACTGTATGACGGCGGCGTGGAGCACCTGCTGTGCCGGCATGAGCAAGGGGCAGCCATGGCGGCCATTGGTTATGCGCGAGCAACCGGTAAAACCGGGGTGTGTATCGCGACATCCGGCCCGGGCGCGACCAATCTGATCACCGGCCTGGCGGACGCCCTGCTTGACTCTATTCCCATCGTAGCCATCACCGGCCAGGTGGCCGCACCCTTCATCGGCACGGATGCGTTCCAGGAAGTAGACGTTCTCGGTTTGTCACTGGCCTGTACTAAGCACAGTTTCCTTGTGCAGTCTCTGGACGAACTGCCGCGGGTTATTGCTGAGGCTTTCCAGGTGGCAAACTCAGGCCGTCCAGGTCCGGTGCTGGTTGATATCCCTAAGGATATTCAGATGGCGCAGGGCGACCTCGATCCCCATTTCTCTACCGTCGCCGATGAGATGGCATTTCCGCAGGCGGAAGTGGCGCAGGCTCTGCAGATGCTGGCCCAATCGCAGCAACCGATGCTGTATGTTGGCGGCGGGGTCGGCATGGCGCAGGCGGTACCGGCTTTGCGCGAATTCCTGGCGGTGACCAGGATGCCGGCAACCTGCACCCTGAAAGGGCTGGGCGTGGTGGATGCTGATTATCCCTATTATCTCGGCATGCTGGGAATGCACGGCACTAAGGCGGCCAACCTGGCGGTACAGGAGTGCGATCTGCTGATCGCCGTCGGCGCGCGCTTTGACGATCGCGTGACCGGTAAGCTCAATACCTTCGCACCGCATGCCAAAGTGATCCACATGGACATCGATCCGGCGGAGCTGAACAAGCTGCGTCAGGCGCATATCGGTCTGACAGGCGATCTGAACTGCCTGCTGCCGGCGCTGCAGCAGCCGTTAGCTATCGATGGCTGGCGCGAGCGGAGTGCCGCACTGCGTGCCGAGCATGCCTGGCGTTACGATCATCCCGGTGAGGCAATCTACGCGCCGCTGCTGCTGAAGCAGCTTTCCGACCGCAAGCCGGCGGACAGCGTGGTGACCACCGACGTTGGCCAGCACCAGATGTGGTCGGCTCAGCATATGACCTATACCCGCCCGGAAAACTTTATCACCTCCAGTGGCTTAGGCACCATGGGCTTTGGCCTGCCGGCCGCCGTTGGCGCCCAGGTGGCGCGCCCTAACGATACGGTGATCTGTATCTCCGGTGACGGCTCCTTCATGATGAATGTACAGGAGCTGGGCACCGTTAAACGCAAGCAGTTACCGCTGAAGATCGTGTTACTCGACAACCAGCGGTTAGGGATGGTTCGACAATGGCAGCAGCTGTTTTTCCAGGAACGTTATAGCGAAACCACTCTGACTGATAACCCTGATTTCCTCACGCTGGCCAGCGCCTTCGGTATTCCTGGCCAACACATCACCCGTAAAGACCAGGTTGAAGCGGCACTCGACACCATGCTTTCGAGCCAGGGGCCATACCTGCTTCATGTCTCAATCGACGAACTTGAGAATGTCTGGCCGTTGGTGCCGCCCGGCGCCAGTAACTCTGAAATGCTGGAGAAATTATCATGATGCAACATCAGGTCGCTTTACAGGCACGTTTCAATCCGGAAACCTTAGAGCGCGTGCTGCGCGTTGTCCGCCACCGGGGTTTCCACATCTGCGCAATGAACATGGAAACCGCGCCGGACGCACAGAACATAAATATCGAATTGACCGTTGCCAGCCCGCGGCCCGTCGAATTACTGTTTAGTCAATTAAGCAAACTGGTCGACGTTGCCTGCGTCGAGATCCAGCAACCCACATCACAACAAATCCGCGCCTGAGCGCAAAGGAAGAAAAATGACGACGAAAAAAGCTGATTACATTTGGTTCAATGGCGAGATGGTTCCGTGGGGCGAAGCGAAAGTTCATGTGATGTCCCATGCGCTGCACTACGGTACCTCGGTATTCGAGGGGATCCGTTGCTACGACTCGCACAAAGGCCCGGTGGTGTTCCGTCATCGCGAACATATGCAGCGTCTGCATGATTCAGCCAAAATTTATCGTTTCCCGGTCTCCCAGAGCGTCGACGAACTGATGGAAGCCTGCCGCGAAGTCATTCGAACCAATAATCTGACCAGCGCTTATATCCGTCCGCTGGTGTTTGTTGGCGATGTCGGCATGGGGGTAAACCCGCCTCCGGGTTACAACACTGACGTGATCATCGCGGCGTTCCCATGGGGAGCCTACCTCGGCGCAGAAGCGCTTGAGCAGGGGATCGATGCAATGGTCTCTTCCTGGAACCGCGCGGCGCCGAACACTATCCCGACGGCAGCGAAAGCCGGTGGTAATTATCTTTCCTCGCTGCTGGTTGGCAGTGAAGCGCGTCGCCATGGCTATCAGGAAGGTATCGCCCTCGATGTTAACGGCTATATCTCCGAAGGCGCAGGGGAAAACCTGTTTGAAGTGAAGGACGGTGTACTGTTCACCCCGCCGTTTACCTCTTCCGCGCTGCCGGGCATTACCCGCGACGCCATTATCAAGCTGGCGAAAGATCTTGGTATCGAAGTCCGCGAGCAGGTGTTGTCCCGTGAATCCCTGTATCTGGCGGATGAAGTCTTCATGTCCGGCACTGCGGCGGAAATCACCCCGGTACGCAGCGTGGACGGCATCCAGGTCGGCGCAGGCCGTCGCGGTCCGGTAACCAAACGCATTCAGGAAGCCTTCTTTGGCCTCTTCACCGGTGAAACAGAAGATAAATGGGGCTGGTTGGATCCGGTAAGTAAGTAATTAAAAATGGGACGGCACGCACCGTCCCATTTAATAAACACAGATGGGAGTAAAAAGAGCATGCCTAAGTACCGTTCCGCCACCACCACACATGGCCGCAATATGGCGGGCGCCCGCGCGTTGTGGCGCGCAACCGGAATGACCGATGCCGATTTCGGCAAACCGATTATCGCCGTCGTTAACTCCTTTACCCAGTTTGTCCCCGGGCACGTGCACCTGCGCGATCTCGGCAAACTGGTTGCCGAGCAGATTGAAGCCGCCGGTGGCGTGGCCAAAGAATTCAACACCATCGCAGTGGATGATGGGATCGCTATGGGCCACGGGGGTATGCTCTATTCACTGCCATCCCGCGAGCTGATCGCCGACTCGGTGGAGTATATGGTTAACGCCCACTGCGCTGATGCCATGGTTTGTATCTCCAACTGCGACAAAATCACCCCGGGGATGCTGATGGCCTCCCTGCGCCTGAACATTCCGGTGATCTTTGTGTCCGGCGGCCCGATGGAAGCCGGGAAGACCAAGCTGTCAGATAAAATCATCAAGCTTGACCTGGTGGATGCGATGATTCAGGGGGCGGATCCGAAAGTGTCCGACGAGCAGAGTAATCAGGTGGAACGCTCCGCCTGCCCGACCTGCGGCTCCTGTTCCGGGATGTTCACGGCGAACTCCATGAACTGCCTGACCGAAGCGCTGGGCCTGTCGCAGCCGGGCAACGGCTCTCTGCTGGCGACCCACGCCGATCGTAAGGAGCTGTTCCTAAACGCCGGGAAACGTATCGTGGAGCTGACCAAACGCTATTACGAGCAGGATGACGCTTCCGCGCTGCCGCGCAATATCGCCAGCAAGGCGGCCTTTGAGAACGCTATGACGCTGGATATCGCCATGGGCGGCTCCACCAATACCGTTCTGCACCTGCTGGCGGCGGCGCAGGAAGCTGAAATCGACTTCACCATGAGCGATATCGATAAGCTCTCCCGCAAAGTGCCGCAGCTGTGTAAGGTGGCGCCGAGCACGCAGAAATACCATATGGAAGATGTGCATCGCGCCGGCGGCGTGCTGGGCATTCTGGGCGAGCTGGACCGCGCCGGGCTGCTGAATCGCGAGGTCAAAAACGTCCTTGGCCTGACGCTGCCGCAGACCCTGGAACAGTACGATGTGATGGTGACCCAGGACGACGCGGTGAAAAAAATGTTCCGCGCCGGCCCGGCGGGCATCCGTACCACCCAGGCGTTCTCGCAAGACTGCCGCTGGGATACCCTGGATGACGATCGCGCCGAAGGCTGTATTCGTTCTCTGGAACACGCTTACAGCAAGGACGGCGGCCTGGCGGTGCTGTACGGCAATTTCGCAGAAAACGGTTGTATCGTGAAAACCGCCGGCGTGGACGACAGCATCCTGAAATTTACCGGTCCGGCGAAAGTATATGAGAGCCAGGACGATGCGGTTGAGGCCATCCTCGGCGGTAAAGTCGTGGAAGGCGACGTCGTGGTGATCCGCTACGAAGGGCCGAAAGGCGGGCCGGGGATGCAGGAAATGCTTTACCCCACCAGCTTCCTGAAGTCGATGGGGCTGGGCAAAGCGTGCGCGCTGATCACCGATGGCCGTTTCTCCGGCGGCACCTCAGGGCTCTCTATCGGCCACGTCTCTCCGGAAGCGGCGAGCGGCGGCAACATTGCGCTCATTGAAGATGGCGACATGATCGCGATTGATATTCCGAACCGCAGCATCCAGCTGCAGCTGAGCGATGCGGAAATTGCGGCGCGTCGTGAAGCCCAGGAAGCGCGTGGCGACCAGGCGTGGACGCCGAAGAATCGCCAGCGTCAGGTCTCCTTTGCTCTTCGCGCCTACGCCAGCCTGGCGACCAGCGCCGACAAAGGCGCGGTACGCGATAAATCCAAGCTGGGTGGCTAATCATGGCGGATTCACAACCCTTGTCCGGCGCCCCTGAGGGCGCCGAGTACCTGCGAGCAGTGCTGCGCGCGCCGGTTTATGAAGCGGTGCAGAAAACGCCGCTGCAAAAAATGGATAAGCTCTCGTCGCGGCTGGATAACGTTATTCTGGTGAAGCGTGAAGATCGCCAGCCGGTACACAGCTTTAAGCTGCGTGGCGCTTACGCGATGATGTCCAGCCTGACTGCCGAACAGAAATCCCACGGGGTGATCACCGCTTCGGCGGGCAACCATGCCCAGGGCGTGGCGTTTTCCGCATCGCGGCTGGGCGTTAAGGCGCTGATCGTGATGCCGGTAGCGACCGCCGATATCAAAGTCGATGCCGTTCGCGGCTTTGGCGGCGAAGTGCTGCTGCACGGCGCCAACTTTGACGAAGCGAAGGCGAGAGCGATTGAGCTGGCGCAACAGCAGGGTTTTACCTGGGTGCCGCCGTTCGATCACCCAATGGTCATCGCCGGACAGGGAACCCTGGCGCTGGAGCTGCTGCAGCAGGATGCCCATATTGACCGCGTATTCGTCCCGGTGGGCGGCGGCGGTCTGGCAGCGGGCGTGGCGGTGCTGATCAAGCAGCTGATGCCGCAGATCAAAGTGATCGCGGTGGAGGCGGAAGATTCTGCTTGCCTGAAGGCGGCGCTGGACGTAGGCCATCCGGTGGATCTGCCGCGCGTCGGCTTGTTTGCCGAAGGCGTGGCGGTCAAACGCATCGGCGATGAAACGTTCCGTTTATGCCAGGAGTATCTGGACGATATCATCACCGTCGATAGCGATGCTATCTGCGCGGCGATGAAAGATCTGTTCGAAGATGTGCGGGCGGTGGCGGAGCCTTCCGGCGCGCTGGGGCTGGCGGGGATGAAAAAGTATATCGCCCAGCATAACATCCGCGGCGAGCGTCTGGCTCATATTCTGTCCGGGGCCAACGTCAACTTCCATGGCCTGCGCTACGTGTCCGAGCGCTGCGAGCTCGGGGAACAGCGGGAAGCGCTGCTGGCGGTGACGATCCCGGAAGAGAAAGGTAGCTTTTTGAAGTTTTGCCAGCTACTGGGGGGCCGCTCAGTGACGGAGTTCAACTACCGCTTTGCCGATGCCAAAGACGCCTGTATTTTTGTCGGGGTACGGCTGAGTCGTGGCCTGGAAGAGCGGAAAGAGATCCTCCAGTTACTGAACGACGGCGGCTACAGCGTGGTGGATCTCTCTGATGATGAGATGGCTAAGCTGCATGTGCGCTATATGGTCGGCGGCCGGCCGTCAAAAGCGCTGCAGGAGCGGCTGTTCAGCTTCGAGTTTCCGGAATCGCCGGGGGCGCTGCTGAAATTCCTGCATACCCTTGGCACCCACTGGAATATTTCACTGTTCCACTACCGCAGCCACGGCACTGACTATGGTCGGGTACTGGCGGCCTTCGAGTTGGGCGAGCACGAGCCGGACTTTGAAACTCGTCTCAATGAGCTGGGCTATGAGTGCCACGACGAAACGCATAACCCGGCATTCCGCTTTTTCCTCGCGGGTTAGTGGTTGGGAAGAATTTTCCAGAAAGCATCAATAAGCGGCTCATGCAGCCGCTTTTTTTGTGCGCAAACGCCCAGCTCAAACGGCGTTTGCTCATCGCTGCGCTCCAGGATCATCACCCTGTTGCGTACCGGCTCCGGACTGTTCTCCAGCACCACTTCCGGCAGCAGCGCCACGCCGCATCCCAGGGCGACCATCGACACCATCGCTTCGTGCCCGCCGACGGTGGCGTAGATCGACGGATTGCTGATTTTATGCCGCCGAAACCACAGCTCGATGCGCCGACGTACCGGCCCCTGGTCGGCCATGATAAAGGGCACTGTCGACCAGTCGGGGCGCTCGACGGTCACCTGGTTGCGCACCGGGCAGGGAAGGGCCGGGGCAATTAACACCACGGCGAGGTTCTCCAGCATCGAAAACGCCACCGACCCTGGCAGAGTCTCCGGCTTACCGGCAATCGCCAGGTCGGCTTCGCCGGTGACGACCTTCTCCATAGCGTCGGCGGCGTCGCCGGTCGAGAGCTTGATCTCCACCGAGGGGTGCGCGGCGCGAAAGCGGTCGAGGATCGGCGGCAGATGGCTATAGGCGGCGGTGACAGAGCAGAAGATATGCAGCTCGCCGGAGAGCGAAGGGCCCTGCTGATCGATGACGTGACGAAGCTGCTGGTACTGCAATAAAGTTTGCTGGGCAAAGGTACGTAACTCTTCCCCGGCTTCGGTAAGGGTCACCGTGCGATTATCTCGCACGAACAGCGGCTGGCCGAGGTCCTCTTCCAGGCGTTGGATCTGGCGCGAAAGCGTCGACGGGCTGACGTGCATGGCCCGCGCGCTGCGGCCAAAATGGCGGCTTTCCGCCAGATGCAGAAAGGTTTTCAGATCGCGTAAATCCACGGCGCGTACTCCCCGGTTTTGTATTTCATAAAATGCAACGTGACGTTGTGAATATATCAATTTCCGCAATAAAATTCCTGTCATATAGTAAGTTCATTCTCGCAAAAGCGAACCGAACAATAAGCACGACACAACATCACGGAGTTACAGACATGGCTAACTACTTTAATACACTGAACCTGCGCCAGCAGCTGGCACAGCTGGGCAAATGCCGCTTTATGGCGCGCGACGAATTCGCCGATGGCGCAAGCTACCTTCAGGGTAAAAAAGTGGTCATCGTCGGCTGCGGCGCGCAGGGCCTGAACCAGGGTCTGAACATGCGTGACTCCGGCCTGGATATCTCCTATGCGCTGCGTAAAGAAGCGATCGCTGAGAAGCGCGCCTCCTGGCGTAAAGCGACTGAAAACGGCTTCAAAGTCGGCACTTATGAAGAGCTGATCCCGCAGGCGGACCTGGTGGTTAACCTGACGCCGGACAAACAGCACTCAGACGTTGTGCGCTCCGTACAGCCGCTGATGAAAGACGGCGCAGCGCTGGGTTACTCCCACGGCTTCAACATCGTGGAAGTGGGCGAGCAAATCCGTAAAGACATCACCGTGGTGATGGTGGCGCCGAAGTGCCCGGGCACCGAAGTGCGTGAAGAGTACAAACGCGGTTTCGGCGTACCGACGCTTATCGCGGTACACCCGGAAAACGACCCGAAAGGCGAAGGCATGGCGATTGCCAAAGCATGGGCTGCGGCGACAGGCGGCCACCGCGCGGGCGTGCTGGAATCTTCCTTCGTGGCGGAAGTGAAATCTGACCTGATGGGCGAGCAAACCATCCTTTGCGGCATGCTGCAGGCGGGTTCTCTGCTGTGCTTCGACAAGCTGGTGGCGGAAGGTACCGATCCGGCGTATGCAGAAAAACTGATTCAGTTCGGCTGGGAAACCATCACCGAAGCGCTGAAGCAGGGCGGCATCACCCTGATGATGGATCGCCTCTCCAACCCGGCGAAACTGCGCGCTTATGCGCTGTCCGAGCAGCTGAAAGAGATCATGGCGCCGCTGTTCCAGAAACACATGGACGACATTATCTCCGGCGAATTCTCCTCCGGCATGATGGCGGACTGGGCGAATGATGATAAGAAACTGCTGACCTGGCGTGAAGAGACCGGCAAAACCGCCTTCGAAACCGCGCCGCAATATGAAGGCAAAATCGGCGAGCAGGAGTACTTCGATAAAGGCGTTCTGATGATCGCGATGGTGAAAGCGGGCGTTGAGCTGGCCTTCGAAACCATGGTGGCCTCCGGCATCATCGAAGAGTCTGCTTACTACGAATCACTGCATGAGCTGCCGCTTATCGCCAACACCATCGCCCGTAAGCGTCTGTATGAGATGAACGTGGTTATTTCCGATACCGCTGAATATGGTAACTACCTGTTCTCTTACGCTTGCGTACCGCTGCTGAAAGAGTTCATGACCACCCTGCAGACCGGCGACCTGGGCACAGCGATTGCCGAAGGCGCGGTAGATAACGCGCAGCTGCGCGATGTGAACGAAGCGATTCGCAGCCACGCTATCGAGCAGGTTGGTAAGAAACTGCGCGGTTATATGACCGATATGAAGCGTATCGCGGTAGCCGGCTAATTCCTCGTCGTCTTTCGACTTGCCAATGCGATGGCTACGGTACGTACACCCCAGTCACATAGTAATCTTTGTTCCTGGGGATGTACTTCCTTGCCGCCTTCCGGCAAGCCGAAATCCATAGAGGCATGGATTTGTTTAGTAGGCCTGATAAGCGAAGCGCCATCAGGCAAAAACCCGGAGATTAAGATCCCCGGGTTTTTTTATTATTTCCGGTACAGCACTTTGATGATGTGGTAGCCGAACTGGGTATGCAGCGGGCCGGTTGGCTCCAGTTCAGGGCAGGAGAAGACCACTTTATCGAAGGCCGGTACCATCTGGCCCTGGCGGAACTCACCCAGATCGCCGCCGCGTTTGCCTGACGGACAAATGGAGTGTTTCTTTGCCAGCTTGCCGAAATCGGCGCCGTTTTTGAGCTGCTCGAGCAGATCGAGCGCCAGTTTCTCTTCTTTTACCAGGATATGCAGTGCTGCCGCGGTTTTAGCCATGATTGCGCCTTGAGTGAGTTGGGATAAATCAGGGCGCCATAGTATCACGCGCTAGCGGCGATACAGCACCTTGATGATGTGGTAGCCGAATTTGGTTTTCACCGGGCCATAGGGTTTGAGCAGCGGACAGCTGAAGACGGCTTGATCAAACGGACCGACCATCGCGCCTTGCTGAAACTCGCCTAAGTCGCCGCCGTTGCGGCCAGACGGACATTTAGAATAGCGTTTCGCCAGATGATCGAAGCTGACGCCCCGCTCCAGTTTGGCGAGGATCTCCAGCGCCAGTTTCTCTTCTTTGACCAGGATATGCAGGGCCGCTGCGCTTTTTGCCATGACATCATTCTCAGGATGGTTTGCGTGGCTGACACTTTACCATCAGTCAGTAAATCTCGGCTCCGCTTTCTGCTACAATCCCCACCCCGTTCGAAGATTGAGCAAGACTCCCATGCGTTTAAACCCTGGCCAACAACAAGCCGTCGAATTCGTCACCGGACCGTGCCTGGTGCTGGCGGGCGCCGGTTCCGGTAAGACCCGCGTTATTACGAATAAAATCGCCCACCTGATCCGCGGCTGCGGCTATCAGGCGCGCCATATCGCGGCCGTGACCTTTACCAACAAAGCCGCGCGCGAGATGAAAGAGCGCGTTGGGCAAACGCTGGGGCGCAAAGAGGCGCGTGGCCTGATGATTTCCACCTTCCACACTTTGGGGCTGGATATCATTAAGCGCGAATACGCTGCGCTGGGTATGAAGTCTAACTTTTCCTTATTCGACGATACCGACCAGGTGGCGCTGCTTAAGGAACTGACCGAAGGATTGATCGAAGATGACAAAGTGGTGCTTCAGCAGCTGATCTCGACGATCTCCAACTGGAAAAACGATCTAAAAACCCCGGCTCAGGCCGCCGCTGGCGCGAAAGGCGAACGGGATCGTATTTTCGCCCACTGCTATGGGCTATACGACGCGCACATGAAGGCCTGCAATGTCCTCGATTTTGACGATCTGATCCTGCTGCCAACGCTGCTGCTGCAGCGCAACGAGGAGGTGCGCGAGCGCTGGCAAAATAAGATCCGCTGCCTGCTGGTGGATGAGTATCAGGATACCAATACCAGCCAGTATGAGCTGGTGAAACTGCTGGTGGGTCAGCGGGCGCGCTTTACCGTGGTGGGCGATGACGACCAGTCGATCTACTCCTGGCGCGGCGCGCGGCCGCAGAACCTGGTGCTGCTCAGCCAGGACTTCCCGGCGCTGCGGGTGATCAAGCTTGAGCAGAACTACCGCTCATCCGGGCGTATTCTGAAAGCCGCCAACATTTTGATCGCTAATAACCCTCACGTCTTTGAAAAGCGGCTGTTCTCCGAACTGGGATATGGCGCAGAGCTGAAAGTGCTCTCCGCCAACAATGAAGATCATGAAGCGGAGCGCGTGGCCGGGGAGCTGATCGCCCACCACTTCATTAATAAAACCAATTACAAAGACTACGCGATCCTTTATCGCGGCAATCACCAGTCGCGGGTCTTTGAAAAGATGCTGATGCAGAACCGCATCCCGTACAAAATCTCCGGCGGCACGTCGTTCTTTTCGCGTCCGGAAATTAAAGATCTGCTGGCCTATCTGCGCGTGCTGACCAACCCGGACGACGACAGCGCCTTCCTGCGTATCGTCAACACGCCGAAGCGCGAGATCGGCCCGGCGACGCTGCAAAAGCTCGGTGAGTGGGCGATGGGCCGCAACAAAGGATTGTTCACCGCCAGCTTTGATATGGGTCTCAGCCAGACGCTGACCGGGCGCGGCTATGAATCCCTCACCCGCTTCACCCACTGGCTACGCGAGATCCAGCAGCTGGCCGAACGCGAGCCGGTCAACGCCGTGCGCGATTTGATTCGCGGGATCGACTACGAATCCTGGCTGTATGAAACCTCGCCCAGCCCGAAAGCCGCGGAAATGCGCATGAAAAACGTCAACCAGCTGTTTACCTGGATGACCGAGATGCTGGAAGGCAGCGAAATCGATGAGCCGATGACCCTGACCCAGGTGGTCACCCGCTTTACCCTGCGCGACATGATGGAGCGCGGCGAATCGGATGAAGAGCTGGATCAGGTGCAGCTGATGACTCTCCATGCGTCAAAGGGGCTGGAGTTCCCCTACGTCTATCTGGTGGGAATGGAAGAGGGATTGCTGCCGCACCAAAGCAGCATTGATGAAGATAACGTCGATGAAGAGCGACGGTTAGCCTACGTTGGCATCACCCGTGCGCAGAAAGAGCTGACCTTTACGCTCTGTAAGGAGCGCCGGCAATATGGCGAGCTGGTGCGTCCTGAACCGAGTCGTTTTCTGCTGGAGCTACCTCAGGACGACCTTATCTGGGAGCAGGCACGCAAAACCATTACGCCTGAAGAGCGGATGCAAAAAGGCCAGGCCAACGTAGCTAATATTCGGGCGATGCTGGCAAAGGCGAAAAAAGCTTAGCGTCTCAGGCGATAAACTGCTGCCAGGCGGCGGAGAAGGGCATCACCAGTATTAGCGAGGGCAGCATATTGGCGGTAGGGAAGGCACGGATCCCGCACAGACGGAAACCGGTCGCCAGCATAATGATGCCGCCGCAGGCGGTGAAGTCGGCGATCATCGACGGATTGATTAACGCCATGATAAAGGTTGCCGCGAAAAACAGGATAACGAAAACAATCAGCTGGGGAATAAAGATCACGGTGATGATATACCCCAGCGTGGAGGCGAAAATCGCGGCAGTAAAAAAGTCGAGGATCGACTTGGTCAGCAGAATGGTCGGGTCGCCGGTCATCCCTTCGGTTAAGGCGCCGAAGATGCCGGTACCGCTGGCGCAGAACAGGATCAGCACGGCGATAAACTGATTCATAAAATCTTCCGCACCGACGCTGGCGCTGGACTGCGCCGGAAAGATACGTTCAATGGGGCTGCGCAGCGTTGTTCCGGCTCGTTCAATCCATTTTTCAATATTCAACAGGCCGCCGATAATCGTGCCGACAATAATAGCCAGGGCAATCGGCGGCAGGTTATGCAATTTATTGACAAAGAATATGCCCATACTGATTGAGATCAGTCCGGCGATCAACGGTAAGGTTTTTTTGAAATGTTCCGGAATAAAACGATTCAGTGAAGCGCCCGCCAGCGCACCAACGAGAAGCGAGCCGCTACAGACAAATATACCTATAGCCATAATTTATTTTCCCTAATAAAAATCAGGGCCTGAATATACAGGCCCTGAAATATTTAAATTAATTATTTAATGTTAAATACGCGGCTGGCATTACCCCAGGCGATTTTCTCTTTCAGGCCTGCTTCAAGTTCTAAAGGATCAAACCAGTCGCAGGCCTGATGAATATCTTCATACGGATAATCGACAGAGAACATCACGCGATCGGCGCCCATGACTTCAATAGCATTATTCAGTGAATGGGTATTGAAATGGCCGCTGGTGGTAACGATGAAGTTATTCTGCAGGTAGTGCATTAACGGTTTTTCCGCTTTACCCAAACCGCAGCCGAAACGCTGACGATAGAGACGATGTTGAGTGCGCGGCAGCATATGTACCAGCCCTTCGCCGAGGTGACCCAGCACCAGATTGAGGTTAGGATAACGATCGAACAAACCGCTCATCATCAGACGAATAGCATGCACTGCCGTTTCCTGAGCGAAGCCCCAGGCAGAGCCGATCAGGCTTTCGTAACCGGTATAGATGCCACGCGCCGGGCCTTCCAGCGGTTCACGAGGATGCAGATAGACAGGCACGTTCAGCTCGTTGACCTTATCCCAGAATACCAGCATGGATTCGTCATCAAGATACAGGCCATGCTCGCTATCTTTAACGTTGGTGTAGCCGTTGATCAGCGCACCTTTCATGCCTAACTTTTTCACGGCGCGCTCCAGCTCTTCCGCCGCGGCTTCCGGGTTCTGCAATGCCAGGGTGGCGAAGGCGCTGAATTTGTCCGGATTTGGCTTAACATAATTCTCAACGATAAAATCGTTGGTATCGCGGGCAAAAGAGACGGCTTTGGCTTTATCTAAAATAGACTGGGCGCCAGGTGAAGTCAGAGAAAGAATTACATGATCAATATGACGCTGCGCCATTTCTTCCAGCTGAATGCTGCGATCCAGCAGGCGGCGTTCAACATCTTTCATATATTCTGTGCCGTTACGACCTGCTTCACCAGATGAATCCCACAGACGGTTATTTTCAGGAGTGGATACGTGTTCTTCTAAAGCAATTTTTCCGCGCATGATATTTTCCTTGCGATATGAGTCAGTGTGGCTTGATGCGAGGAGAATAAAAGCTTTCACGTATTACCAGCAATAAACCAAACGTAATAGGGGTTATTAATAAAACCAATACACGGGCGTATTTTGTTACTTAGATTTTAATAGAAGTACTCTGCTGTGCGGGATCGGCAAGCGTAGCGATCAGCGAGCGTAGCCAGATATGTCCGGGATCGCGGTGCAGCCGCTGATGCCAGACCTGACGGATGGCGATTTTGGCGAGGGGAAAAGGCAGCGGCCAGCTGCGGCAGGGATAGCGCCGGGTGATATGCCGCGCCACCTGTTCCGGGACGACGGCAATCATATCGCTTTCGGCCACCAGCTCACCGGTACCTAAAAAACTTGGTAACGTTAGCGCAATGCGCCGGGGCATGTGGTGCTCATCAAGCAGCTTATCCATATCGCCATGGGCAGTCCCCTCCACGCGGATCGCCAGATGCTTTTCCTGGCGCCAGTCTTCGGCGCGGAGCTGTGCGCGAATGCGAGGATGGTTTTCCGCAGCCAGGCAGACATATGATTGATCGAAGAGATGTTGCTGGTAGACGCTTTCCGGAAGCTGCGTCAGATAGCCGATCGCGAGATCGCATTTCCCGGATTCGAGGGCGTTGAGGGTCTGCTCATCCAGATTCTGTACCGTAAAGGTGATCCCGTCCGCCGCCTGCTGCTGGAGCGCAATTTGCAATAAAGGCAGCAGCGTCATTTGGCTGATATCGGTCATACCGATCGTAAAATTACGCTGGCTCTGCTGGGGAAGAAATTCAGGTTTGACCGCTAAATCGTTATCGACAAGCTGGAGAAGAGTCGAGATGGTGGGGGCGATCGCGTCCGCTCGCGGCGTCGGGATCATCCGCTGCCCGACCCGGACAAACAGCGGGTCAGCAAAATGATCTCGTAGTTTTTTCAGCAAAAGGCTGCCGGTGGGCTGGCTGATATCGAGCGCGTCCGCTGCTGGGGAAACATTGCCCAAGCGGTAGAGCGCAGAGAAAAAGCGTAGCGATTTGAAATCCAGTTCTTCCCGCATCCGCCCTCCTGGCTGGATATTATTTCAGCGTATCGCCGCTGGCGACCCGAAGTATCCAGTGGACGTAGCTTTGCCACTGACACTCCTGATCGACCATCTCCCGACCCAGCGGATGTTCATCCAGCCAGTTTCCCGGCAATATCAGCGTCAGTTGTTCGTCTTGAGCGGTCAGCTGAATGGCGGGCAACAGATCGTCGCGCCGCCGGCTGGCAAACAGGATTGCCAGTCGCAGCAGACGACACAGATGCTCAGCCACCCGCGGTGGGACGGCATTCTGTTGATGAAGCGAAGAGAGGTCGATAGCGTTAGTCTGGTTAAGGAGCAGCGTGGCAATCAGCTTCTTCTGCGCCGGGGTAAAGCCCGGCAGGTCGAGGTTATTGACCAGATAGGCGGCGTGCTGCGGCGCGCGCTTAAAATCCACGCTCAGCCCAATCTCATGCAGCGCACAGGCGCTAAGGAGTAAATCACGGCTTAGCGGATCCAGCTCCCAGCTGCCATCCAACTGACTGAGCAGATGACTGGCAAGGCCGCCGACGCGCTGGGCCTGTTCGGTGTCGATCATAAAACGACGCTGAATATTACGCAGCGTGCGGCTGCGGATGTCCTGCTCAACGGAGAGATGCAGCATGCCGTACACCAGGCCTTCGCGTAACGCGCCGCCCGCGAGGGTCATACACTGAATATTCAGTTCGCTGAAGATAGCGATCAGGATCGCCAGCCCGCTAGGAAACACCAGCGCCCGCTCAAGGGTTAAGCCTTCGATCTCCAGCTCTTCCAGACGTCCGCACTGGATAGCGCGCTGTTTAAGCTGCTGGAGTTTGGCGAGGGTGATTCGTTCATCCATCCCCTGCGCCATCATAATTTCCTGCAGAGCCTGAACGGTGCCGGAGGCGCCAACGCACACTTTCCATCCGTGATAGCGCAGCACATCGGCGACGGGCAGTAGTACCTCGCGCGCAGCCGCTTCGGCGAGATCGAAATTCTCTTTCGTCAGACTACGGTCGGCAAAATAGCGTTCAAGCCAGGTGACACAGCCCATCGACAGGCTAAACAGCGAGGTTGTTTGTGCGCCGGTCCCGGTCACCAGCTCGGTGCTGGCACCGCCGATATCGACCACCAGGCGCTGATCGGCGCCGCCGGTGGTGTGGGCGACACCCTGGTAAATCAGGCGCGCTTCTTCTTCGCCGCTGATCACTTGCACTGGAGTGCCGAGGATCTCCTGCGCTTTCGCCAGAAACTCCCCCGCATTGACGGCAAGACGCAGCGTGGCGGTGGCCACGACGCGGATTTGCGTCGGCGGAATATCCTGCAGGCGCTCGGCAAACAGGCGTAAGCACTGCCAGCCCCGTTCCATCGCTTCTGCGGAGAGGGTGTTGTCGCTATTCAGGCCGGCGGCCAGTCGAACCTTACGCTTAATGCGGCTCAGCGTCTGGATGCTGCCCGCCACCTCGCGCACCACCAACATATGGAAACTATTGGAGCCCAAATCAATGGCGGCATATAGCGAGGTGGAGCTCATACTCTTCATCGTTCAGAAGGCTCCCTGGTCGGTGGGGCGCTTAGGCCCGATCCACATCACTGAGCGGGTCGCCAGAGGAAGGTCGCCCTGGCAGATTCTGAATGACTGAGCGTATGGCATAGATCTCTTAACCTGAACGACGACGATTGCGCGGTGGACCGTTACGGCGCGGGCCGTTGCCTGGGCGCGCACGGGTCAGACGCAGCGGCTTAGGCAGGTCGGTCATCAGCGCGTCCGGGTTGTACTTACTGACCGGAATTGAGTGACCAATATAGGTTTCGATCGCCGGCAGATTCAGCGCATACTCTTCGCAGGCGAGGCTAATGGAGTGACCGCTGGCGCCAGCGCGACCGGTACGGCCGATGCGGTGAACGTAATCTTCGCAGTCGTCCGGCAGATCGTAGTTAAAGACGTGAGTCACGGCCGGAATATGTAAGCCACGGGCGGCAACATCGGTCGCGACCAGAATATCGAGGTCGCCACGGGTAAATTCTTCGAGAATGCGCAGACGTTTTTTCTGCGCCACGTCGCCGGTCAGCAGACCTACGCGATGGCCGTCGGCGGCGAGATGGCCCCAGATATCTTCGCAACGGTGCTTGGTATTGGCGAAAACGATGGCGCGATCGGGCCACTCTTCTTCCAGCAGCGTCTGCAGCAGGCGCATTTTTTCTTCATTGGAAGGGTAGAAGAGCTCTTCTTTAATACGGTGGCCTGTCTTCTGTTCCGGCTCGACTTCAACGTACTCGGCGTTATTCATTTGTTCGAACGCCAGTTCGCGGACGCGATAAGAAAGGGTCGCGGAGAACAGCATGTTCAGGCGCTGAGTGGCCGGCGGCATGCGGCGGAACAGCCAGCGGATATCTTTAATAAAGCCGAGATCGTACATGCGATCGGCTTCGTCCAGCACGACAACCTGAATGGCGCCGAGGTTAATGTGGTTCTGCTTCGCGTAATCGATCAGACGACCAGTGGTGCCGATCAGAATATCGACGCCGCTTTCCAGCACTTTCAACTGCTTATCGTAGCCGTCGCCGCCGTAAGCCAGACCCAGCTTCAGACCGGTGGCCTGCGCCAGTGGCTCAGCGTCGGCGTGGATCTGTACCGCCAGTTCACGCGTCGGCGCCATAATCAGCGCGCGCGGTTGGTTAACTTGGCGATCGGCGATAGCCGGGTGAGAGAGAAGATAATGAAACGTTGACGTCAGGAACGCCATCGTTTTACCGGTACCGGTTTGCGCCTGCCCGGCGACATCGCGGCCTTCCAGCGTCAGCGGAAGGGCGAGGGCCTGAATGGGTGTGCAATTATGAAACCCTTTCTTTTCAAGGGCTTCAATGACTGCCGGGTGCAGGGCGAAGTCGGAAAACTTCTGTTCTGTTAAATGTGTTTTGCTCATAGTGTGGTAGAATATCAGCTAACTATTGCATTAAGAAAGCGTATCCGGTGAAATAACGTCAACCTTTCGTTGGCGGTGTACGAAATTATTCAAGGTACGTCTACGGTAACTGAACGAATCCAGGATAGCTTAGACTACTAAGCGAGTCGGGAGCGATAAATCTGCAGCATGCAGTTCGCGTTCGGGCACCCTGGCGTCAACAGGCGAGTCCATGATGGATTGCGCCAGTTGGCAGGCCAGAGAATTGAGGTATCCTGAAGAATAGCGTGCATAACGTAGCCGCAGCGCGTCGTTGATGGCTACGACACCAACACACCAGGCTTATTCCTGTGGAGTTAAATATGAGCGATAAAATTATTCACCTGACTGACGACAGTTTTGACACGGACGTACTCAAGGCTGACGGGCTGACCCTCGTCGATTTCTGGGCAGAGTGGTGTGGTCCGTGCAAAATGATCGCCCCGATTCTGGATGAGATCGCTGAAGAGTATCAGGGCAAACTGACCGTAGCTAAGCTGAACATTGACCAGAACCCGGGCACTGCGCCGAAATACGGCATTCGCGGTATCCCAACCCTGCTGCTGTTTAAAAACGGCGAAGTGGCGGCCACTAAAGTTGGCGCACTGTCCAAGGGTCAGCTGAAAGAGTTCCTCGACGCTAACCTGGCGTAAGCGAATTGCTGTTCCGGCGTCCAGATTCCTATTTTTTGCGGAACTCTGGACGCCCGGCTGGAGTCGTGCTAAGTTAATCCACAGACTTCGTTTTAAACATACCTTGTTTGAATCTTGTTTTACCCGAAGCATCCCGCATAAATGCGCGTGAAGCTAATAATTCCGGGCTTTTCACTCATTCCGTCTAGTCGTTTCAGTTCTGCGTTCTTTCCTGTGACCAGGCAACGTACAGACACGAGATGAAGGCCGTTAACAGGCATGGAAGTTCCTGCCATACCATTCACAACATTAAGTTCGAGATTTACCCCGAGTTTAAGAACCCACACCACTATGAATCTTACCGAATTAAAGAATACGCCGGTTTCTGAGCTGATTACTCTCGGCGAAAATATGGGGCTGGAAAACCTGGCTCGTATGCGTAAGCAGGATATTATTTTTGCCATCCTCAAGCAGCATTCGAAGAGTGGCGAAGATATCTTTGGCGACGGCGTACTGGAGATACTGCAGGATGGATTTGGATTCCTCCGCTCCGCAGACAGCTCCTACCTCGCCGGCCCTGACGACATCTACGTATCCCCCAGCCAAATCCGCCGTTTCAACCTCCGCACTGGTGACACCATTTCCGGTAAGATTCGTCCTCCGAAAGAGGGTGAACGTTACTTTGCGCTGCTGAAAGTTAACGAAGTTAACTACGACAAGCCGGAAAACGCGCGTAACAAGATCCTGTTCGAGAACTTAACGCCGCTGCACGCGAACTCTCGCCTGCGTATGGAGCGTGGTAACGGTTCTACCGAAGACTTAACCGCTCGCGTACTGGATCTGGCCTCCCCGATTGGCCGCGGCCAGCGTGGTCTGATCGTCGCGCCGCCGAAAGCCGGTAAAACCATGCTGCTGCAGAACATCGCGCAGAGCATCGCATACAACCACCCGGACTGTGTCCTGATGGTACTGCTGATCGACGAACGTCCGGAAGAAGTGACCGAGATGCAGCGTCTGGTGAAAGGTGAAGTGGTTGCTTCCACCTTTGACGAGCCGGCATCGCGTCACGTGCAGGTTGCCGAGATGGTTATTGAGAAAGCGAAACGTCTGGTTGAACACAAGAAAGACGTTATCATCCTGCTCGACTCTATTACCCGTCTGGCGCGTGCCTACAACACCGTGGTTCCGGCTTCCGGTAAAGTGTTGACCGGTGGTGTGGACGCCAACGCCCTGCACCGTCCGAAGCGTTTCTTTGGTGCGGCACGTAACGTCGAGGAGGGCGGTAGTCTGACCATCATCGCCACGGCGCTGATCGACACCGGTTCCAAAATGGACGAAGTTATCTACGAAGAGTTTAAAGGCACCGGTAATATGGAACTGCACCTCTCTCGTAAGATTGCTGAAAAACGCGTCTTCCCGGCTATCGACTACAACCGTTCCGGTACCCGTAAAGAAGAGCTGCTTACCACTCAGGAAGAGCTGCAGAAAATGTGGATCCTGCGCAAAATTATCCATCCGATGGGTGAGATTGATGCGATGGAATTCCTCATCAATAAGCTGGCAATGACCAAGACGAATGATGACTTCTTCGATATGATGAAGCGCTCGTAAGGTAAAAAAAGCCAAAAACGCCACGCCTTTGCGTGGCGTTTTCATTTTGGGGTTTGTATGATCCAGAGACAGAGAAAGCGGGACGAAAGTTGTCGTATAATGGCGCCGGATAGCAGGCGGAGACAGCTTTAACAGACTAAAATCTATACAATAAATTTGTAATGTTCTGCTTTTCCCCTTCTGGAGTTGGGGCATCATCGCTATACTTCCCGGATTAACTATGCTGAGAGCACATGCGTTGTGAATTTACTCACTGCTATTACTGAATTAATCAGTATTTTCTTATTCACGACCCTCTTTATTTTTGTCGCGCGGAAAGTGGCAAAAAAGATCGGGTTAGTGGATAAACCCAACTATCGCAAACGGCATCAGGGGTTGATTCCGTTGGTCGGTGGTATCTCAGTTTATGCAGGTATCTGTTTCACTTTCGCCATCGCCGATTATTATATTCCTCACGCCTCGCTGTATCTGGCCTGCGCGGGGGTATTGGTGCTGGTTGGCGCGCTTGACGATCGCTTCGACATCAGCGTGAAAATTCGCGCGGTCATTCAGGCCGCGATCGCCGTGATTATGATGATGGCAGGGAATCTGCATCTGAGTAGTTTGGGCTTTATTTTTGGCTCGTGGGAACTGGTGCTGGGGCCCTTCGGCTTCTTCCTGACGCTGTTTGCCGTCTGGGCCGCTATCAATGCGTTCAACATGGTCGATGGTATCGACGGCCTGCTCGGCGGACTGTCATCGGTCTCTTTTGCGGCGACCGGGATTATCCTTTGGTTTGATGGTCAGTACAGCCTGGCGATGTGGTGTTTCGCGATGATCGCCGCCATTCTACCCTATATTCTTCTCAATCTTGGCGCCCTCGGCCGCCGCTATAAAGTCTTTATGGGTGACGCCGGCAGCACGATGATTGGCTTCACCATCATCTGGATCCTGCTGGAAACCACGCAAGGTAAAACGCATCCCATTAGCCCGGTGACCGCGCTGTGGATTATCGCTATCCCGCTGATGGACATGGTGGCGATTATGTATCGCCGCCTGCGCAAAGGCATGAGTCCTTTCTCACCGGACCGTCAGCATATTCATCATTTGATCATGCGCGCCGGGTTTACTTCCCGCCAGGCGTTTGTCCTGATTACCCTGGCCGCCGCCCTGCTGGCGCTGGTTGGCGTCGTGGCGGAATACACCCGCATTGTGCCGGAATGGGTGATGTTAATTCTCTTTTTGGTAGCCTTCTTTCTTTATGGCTACTGTATTAAGCGCGCCTGGAAAGTGGCGCGCCTGGTTAAGCGCATCAGACGCAGAATTCGGCGACACAGCGGCAATAATCCGAAACTAACCAAGTAGAGCTGGGGATGTGATGACTCAACCATTACCGGGAGCACAAGCAGTGAACGTTGAGAACGAGCTGGATATTCGCGGGCTGTTTCGCGCTTTATGGGCAGGAAAAGGCTGGATAGTCGGCGGCGCCGTACTCTTCGCCGCCATCGTGCTGGTGTACACCTTCTTTGCTCGCCAGGAGTGGAGCGCCACGGCGATCACCGATCGGCCTACTGTCAATATGTTGGGGGGATACTATTCCCAACAGCAGTTCTTACGCAATCTGGACATTAAAGCCGACCTCGCCTCGGTCGACCAGCCTTCCGCCATGGATGAAGCGTATAAAGAGTTCATCATGCAGCTGGCCTCCTGGGATACCCGGCGCGATTTCTGGCTGCAAACGGACTACTACAAGCAGCGTCAGTCGGGTAATGCCCGCGCTGATGCGGCGATGCTGGATGACCTGATTAACAATATCCAGTATATGCCAGGCGATGCGGCCAAGAGCATTAACGACAGCGTCAAACTGACCGCCGAGACCGGGCAGGATGCCAATAATCTGTTGCGTCAGTATGTGGCCTTCGCCAGCCAGCGGGCGGCAGGCCATCTTAACGACGAACTTAAAGGCGCCTGGGCGGCGCGGACGGTGCAGATGAAGGCGCAGGTGAAGCGCCAGGAAGAGGTGGCCGAGGCCATCTTCAACCGCCGGACGCACAGCGTGGAGCAGGCGCTGAAGGTGGCTCAGCAGCACAATATTTCACGTAGCGAAACGGATGTTCCTGCCGATCAGTTGCCGGATTCAGAGCTATTTTTATTGGGCAGGCCGATGCTGCAGGCCAGGCTGGAAAACCTGCAGGCCGTCGGGCCGGAATATGACCTCGATTACGACCAGAACCGCGCCATGCTGAGCACGTTGAACGTCGGTCCAACGTTAGATCCGCGTTTTCAGACTTACCGGTATTTGCGGACGCCGGAAGAACCTGTAAAACGCGATAGCCCGCGCCGTGTATTTCTGATGGTGATGTGGGGGATTGTGGGTGCGCTCATCGGCGCAGGCGTGGCGTTATCGCGTCGTCGTGTCCTGTGATTGCGGCCTGTGGTGAAGGGCAGATGACCTTCATCGCCTAATCGAAGAGAATCGATGTGAAAGTACTAACTGTATTTGGCACGAGGCCGGAAGCCATCAAGATGGCGCCTCTGGTCCATGCGCTGGCAAAGGATCCTCATTTTGAGGCGAAAGTATGCGTGACCGCGCAGCATCGGGAGATGCTCGATCAGGTGTTGAAACTTTTCTCTATTGTCCCGGACTACGATCTCAACATCATGAAGCCGGGGCAGGGGCTGACCGAGATCACCTGTCGCATCCTTGAAGGGCTGAAGCCGGTGCTGGAGTCGTTTAAACCCGACGTGGTGCTGGTGCATGGCGATACCACCACCACCATGGCGGCGAGCCTGGCGGCGTTTTACCAGCGGATACCGGTGGGTCACGTAGAGGCCGGCCTGCGCACCGGTGATTTAAGTTCGCCGTGGCCGGAAGAAGGCAACCGTACGTTGACCGGCCATCTGGCGACATACCATTTCGCCCCCACGGAAACCTCGCGGCAGAACCTGCTGCGGGAAAATATTGCCGACAGTCGGATCACGGTTACCGGGAATACGGTCATTGACGCCCTGTTCTGGGTGCGGGATCGGGTGCTGGGCGATGAAGCGCTACGGGAGACCCTGCTGCAGCGCTATCCTTTCATCAGCCACGGTAAAAAGATGATTCTGGTTACCGGCCACCGGCGGGAAAGCTTTGGGCTCGGTTTTGAACAGATCTGCCAGGCGCTGGCCGAGATAGCCCATACCCACCCTGAGGTGCAGATTGTCTATCCGGTTCACCTGAATCCTAATGTCAGCGAGCCGGTGAATCGTATTCTTGGCCATATTGACAATGTGATGTTGATTGAACCGCAGGATTACCTGCCGTTCGTCTGGCTGATGGATCGCGCCTGGCTGATCCTGACCGATTCCGGCGGCATTCAGGAAGAGGCCCCCTCGCTGGGTAAGCCGGTGCTGGTCATGCGCGATATGACCGAACGTCCGGAAGCGGTGGCCGCCGGCACCGTGTGTCTGGTGGGCACCGACAGCCAGCGCATCGTCGCGGAAGTGACGCGACTGCTGGAGGATGATGCTGCATACCAAGCGATGAGCCGCGCGCATAATCCCTATGGCGATGGCGAAGCATGTCGTCGCATTTTGTCTGCACTTAAAAATAATCAGGTAACGCTATGAGTTTTTCTACCATTTCAGTGATTGGCCTTGGCTATATCGGGCTGCCAACCGCTGCCGCGTTCGCCTCCCGGCAGAAGCGGGTGGTCGGCGTTGATGTTAATCAACATGCCGTGGAGACCATTAACCGTGGAGAGATTCATATCGTGGAGCCGGATCTGGCGAGCGTGGTGAAGACCGCGGTCGAGCAGGGGTATTTAAGCGCCACCACCACCCCGGTGGAGGCGGATGCTTACCTGATTGCCGTGCCGACGCCGTTTAAAGATCGCCACGAGCCGGATATGGTGTTTGTCGAGTCGGCCGCCAAATCTATTGCGCCGACGTTAAAGAAAGGCTCGCTGGTGATCCTCGAGTCCACTTCGCCGGTCGGGTCGACCGAACAGATGGCCGAGTGGCTGGCGGAGATGCGCCCGGATCTTAGCTTCCCCCAGCAGGTGGGTGAAGCGGCGGACGTGAATATCGCCTACTGCCCGGAGCGGGTATTGCCCGGTCAGGTGATGGTCGAGCTGATTAAAAACGACCGCGTTATCGGCGGCATGTCGCCGGTCTGCTCCGCTCGCGCCAGCGAGCTGTATAAAATCTTCCTTGAAGGCGAATGCGTGGTGACCAACTCGCGCACCGCCGAGATGTGCAAGCTGACGGAAAACAGCTTCCGCGACGTCAACATCGCTTTTGCCAACGAGCTGTCGCTGATTTGCGCCGACCAGGGGATTAACGTCTGGGAGCTGATCCGCCTGGCGAACCGCCATCCGCGCGTCAATATCCTGCAGCCGGGCCCGGGTGTTGGCGGCCACTGTATCGCCGTCGACCCATGGTTTATCGTGGCGCAAAACCCGCAGCAGGCGCGTCTGATCCGCACCGCTCGCGAGGTCAACGACCACAAGCCGGAATGGGTTATCGAACAGGTGAAAGCGCAGGTGGCGGACTGCCTGAATGCCACCAACAAGCGGGCCAGCGAACTGACGATCGCCTGTTTTGGCCTCGCTTTTAAACCGAATATTGACGACCTGCGCGAAAGTCCGGCGATGGAAATTGCCGCGCAGATTGCCCGCTGGCACAGCGGCACGACCCAGGTGGTTGAGCCCAACATTCACGCGCTGCCGAAGAAACTCGATGGACTGTGTACGCTGGCGCCCCTTGAGGCGGCGCTGGCCAGCGCCGATGTGCTGGTGATGTTGGTCGATCATAACCAATTTAAAGCCGTTAGCGGCGATAGTGTCACCCAGGCGTTTATCGTCGACACCAAAGGAGTGTGGCGGTGAGAACCATTCTGGTCACCGGCGGCGCGGGCTTCATTGGTTCGGCGGTAGTGCGGGAGATTATCCAGCACACCGCCGATCGCGTGGTGGTGGTGGATAAACTGACCTACGCCGGCAATTTAATGTCGCTGGCGCCGGTGGCGCAGGATGCGCGTTTCGCCTTTGAACAGGTGGATATCTGCGACCGCGGCGAGCTGGATCGCATTTTTCGTCAGCATCAACCGGATACGGTGATGCACCTGGCGGCGGAAAGCCATGTCGATCGTTCGATTGACGGCCCGGCGGCGTTTATCGAGACCAATATCGTGGGCACCTATACGCTGCTGGAGGCGGCCCGTAGCTGGTGGAATACCCTGGCTACGGCGCAAAAATCGGCGTTTCGCTTCCATCACATCTCCACCGATGAAGTGTATGGCGATCTGCACGGCAGCGATGATTTCTTTACCGAGACCACGCCCTATGCGCCAAGCAGCCCCTATTCGGCTTCGAAAGCCAGCAGCGACCACCTGGTGCGCGCCTGGCTGCGAACCTATGGCCTGCCGACGCTTATCACCAACTGCTCAAATAACTACGGCCCGTATCACTTTCCCGAGAAGCTGATCCCGCTGACGATCCTTAACGCGCTGGCGGGCAAGCCGCTGCCGGTGTATGGCAATGGACAACAGATCCGCGACTGGCTGTACGTGGAAGATCACGCCAGAGCGCTGTATCTGGTGGCGACCCGCGGCGAACCGGGCGAAACTTACAATATCGGCGGTCATAACGAACGTAAAAATATCGAGGTGGTGGAAACCATTTGTCAGCTGCTGGAAGAGCTGGCGCCGGATAAGCCGCAGGGCGTGGCGCACTATCGCGATCTGATCGCCTTCGTTGCCGATCGTCCGGGCCACGATCTGCGCTATGCCATTGATGCCTCGAAGATTGCCCGCGAGCTGGGCTGGACGCCGGCAGAGACTTTCACCTCCGGTATGCGTAAGACCGTGGCGTGGTATCTGGCGAACGAGGCCTGGTGGCGTCAGGTTCAGGACGGAAGCTATCAGGGCGAGCGTCTTGGGCTGCAAAGCTAATCATCTCTGGGGGGAATGATGAAAGGTATTATTCTGGCGGGCGGTTCCGGAACGCGGCTACATCCCATCACCCGCGGCGTATCGAAGCAGCTGTTGCCGATCTACGATAAGCCGATGATCTACTACCCGCTGTCGGTATTAATGCTGGCCGGGATCCGGGAGATCCTGATTATCACCACGCCGGACGACCTACGTGATTTCCAGCGTCTGCTCGGCGATGGCTCAGAGTTTGGCATTGCGCTGCACTATGCCGTACAGCCGACGCCGGATGGTTTAGCCCAGGCGTTTATCATCGGCGAAGCCTTTCTTAACGGCGAACCGGCGTGTCTGGTGTTAGGCGACAATATCTTCTTCGGCCAAAGCTTTAGCCCGAAGCTGCGCAGCGTCGCTGCCCGCACGGAAGGGGCGACGATTTTTGGCTATCAGGTGATGGATCCTGAGCGCTTTGGCGTGGTGGAGTTTGATGATAACTTCCGTGCGCTATCGCTGGAAGAGAAGCCGAAGCAGCCGAAGTCGAACTGGGCGGTCACCGGTCTCTATTTCTACGATGGCAAGGTGACGGAGTATGCCAAACGGGTCAAGCCATCCGAGCGCGGCGAGCTGGAAATCACCTCCATCAACCAGATGTATCTGGAGGATGGCGCATTGACCGTCGAACTGCTTGGACGCGGCTTTGCCTGGCTGGACACCGGCACCCACGATAGCCTGATCGAGGCCAGCATGTTCGTGCAGACCGTCGAGAAGCGCCAGGGCTTTAAAATCGCCTGTCTGGAAGAGATCGGCTGGCGTAACGGCTGGCTGGACGACGACGGCGTCAAACGTGCGGCGAAGCGGCTGGAAAAAACCGGCTACGGCCAATATCTGCTGGATCTGCTCCGTGCCCGTCCGCGCCAGTATTGACCCCCTGGAGTGGGAGAACCGCTTCTTTGCCGTGAACAGCGCGATCGTGCGCTTTGACGAGCACGCGCCGCGGCTGACGCCTGAGGCGCTGGCGGGGTGGTCGCGAGTGCAGGCGAAGATCGCCGCCAGCGACACCGTCCGGCTGGACGCGCTGCAGCGGCTGGGTTTTCAGCTGGTGGAAGGTGAGGTCGATCTGGCGCTGCCGGTGGGCAGCCCTGCAGATGCCGGCGCAGACGTCGCCGTGGAAGCGGATATTGCGCCGCTGCGCGAGCAGGCGGCGCAGGCATTTGCCATGAGCCGCTTTCGCGCGCCCTGGTACGCTGCCGACGCTAGCGGCCGCTTCTATGCCCAGTGGATTGAAAATGCGGTGCGCGGCACCTTCGATCATCAGTGCCTGATTTACCGCCATCCTGAGGGCGATATTCGCGCCTTTGTCTCCCTGCGGCAGATCACTGCGACCGAAGCGCGTATCGGCCTGCTGGCCGGACGCGGCGCCGGGGCGCAGTTGATGCAGGCGGCGCGGTACTGGGCCGCCTCGCGCGGACTTTCTACACTGCGGGTGGCGACCCAGATGGGCAACACCGCCGCGCTTAAACGTTATATTCTCAGCGGTGCTAACGTGGAAAGCACCGCCTACTGGCTATACAGGTGACCCCATGATCCCATTTAACGCGCCGCCGGTGGTTGGAACCGAGCT
The DNA here is from genome assembly GCF_001808265.1 of Klebsiella sp. HMSC16A12. Lineage (NCBI taxonomy): Bacteria > Pseudomonadati > Pseudomonadota > Gammaproteobacteria > Enterobacterales > Enterobacteriaceae > Klebsiella > Klebsiella sp. HMSC16A12. The sequence continues at coordinate 43,656 of NZ_KV792536.1, read as the reverse complement.
TGATTACATGCAGTCTGCGATGAACAGCGGCAAGCTGTGCGGCGACGGCGGCTTTACGCGCCGCTGCCAGCAGTGGATGGAGCAGCGATTTGGCACGGCAAAAGCGCTACTGACCCCTTCCTGCACGGCTTCGCTGGAGATGGCCGCGCTGCTGCTGGATATCCAGCCGGGCGACGAAGTGATTATGCCCAGCTATACCTTTGTCTCCACCGCCAACGCCTTTGTGCTGCGCGGTGCGAAAATCGTCTTCGTTGATATCCGTCGCGATACGATGAATATCGACGAAACGCTCATCGAAGCCGCCATCACCGATAAAACCCGGGCGATTGTCCCGGTGCATTATGCCGGCGTAGCCTGCGAGATGGACACCATCATGGCCATCGCCGACAAATACAACCTGTTTGTGGTGGAAGACGCCGCACAGGGGGTGATGTCCACCTACAAGGGGCGCGCGCTGGGCACCATCGGCCATATCGGCTGCTTCAGCTTCCATGAAACCAAAAACTACACCGCCGGCGGTGAGGGCGGGGCGACGCTGATCAACGATCGCACGCTGGTGGAACGCGCGGAGATTATTCGCGAAAAAGGCACCAACCGCAGCCAGTTCTTTCGCGGCCTGGTGGATAAATATACCTGGCGGGACATTGGCTCCAGCTATCTGATGTCCGACCTGCAGGCCGCCTATCTGTGGGCGCAGATGGAAGCGGCGGAGCGCATCAACCAGCAGCGCCTGGCCCTGTGGCAGAACTACTATGATGCGCTGCTGCCGCTGGCGCGCGCCGGGCGTATCGAACTGCCGACGGTTCCGGCCGACTGCGGGCAAAACGCGCACATGTTCTACATTAAGCTGCGTGATATCGAGGATCGCAGCAGACTGATCGCCTGGCTGAAAGAGGCGGAGATCCTCGCGGTATTCCATTACATTCCCCTGCACAGCTGCCCGGCAGGCGAACAGTTCGGCGAATTCCGCGGTGAAGACCGCTACACCACTCAGGAGAGCGAGCGTCTGGTACGCCTGCCGCTGTTTTACAATCTGTCTGTGGTGAACCAGCGGACGGTGATTAACTCGCTGCTGAGCTACTTCTCCTGATATGTCGTTAGCAAAAGCCTCACTGTGGACGGCGGCATCGACGCTGGTCAAAATCGGCGCCGGTCTGCTGGTCGTCAAGCTGCTGGCCGTCTCGTTTGGGCCGGCGGGCGTTGGCCAGGCCGGTAACTTCCGGCAACTGGTCACCGTACTCGGCGTGCTGGCCGGGGCCGGGATATTTAATGGCGTCACGAAGCTGGTGGCGCAGCATCACGACGATCCCCCGCGCCTGAAGCAGGTGGTGGGCACCTCGTCGGCGATGGTGCTTGGCTTTTCCACCCTGCTGGCGCTGGTATTTTTACTGGCGGCGGCGCCGATAAGCCAGGGGCTGTTCGGCCATACGCACTATCAGGGGCTGGTACGCCTGGTGGCGCTGGTGCAGATGGGGATTGCCTGGGCGAATTTCCTGCTGGCGCTGATGAAAGGCTTTCGCGATGCGGCGGGTAACGCCTTCTCGCTGATTGCCGGGAGCCTGATCGGCGTGGCGGCTTACTATGCTTGCTACGTGTTGGGAGGCTATCAGGGCGCGCTGCTGGGGCTGGCGTTAGTTCCAGCGCTGGTGGTGGTCCCGGCGGGTATTATGCTCTGGCGGCGGGGTAATATCCCGCTGAGCGCCCTGCGTCCGCGCTGGGATAACGGTCTGGCGGGACAGCTATCGAAATTTACCCTGATGGCGCTGATAACCTCGGTGACCCTGCCGGTAGCCTATGTGATGATGCGTAATCTGCTGGCGGCGCATTACGGCTGGGGGGCGGTCGGGATCTGGCAGGGGGTGAGCAGCATCTCCGATGCCTACCTGCAGTTTATTACCGCCTCGTTTAGCGTCTATCTGCTGCCGACGCTGTCGCGGCTGAGCGCCAAAACGGATATCACCCGCGAGATAGTCAAGTCGCTGAAATTCGTCCTGCCGGCAGTAGCGGCGGCGAGCCTGACGGTCTGGCTGCTGCGCGATTTTGCCATCTGGCTGCTGTTTTCCGATCGCTTTACCGCGATGCGTGACCTGTTTGCCTGGCAGCTGGTGGGCGACGTTTTAAAAGTAGGCGCCTACGTCTATGGCTATCTGGTGATCGCCAAAGCGTCGCTGCGTTTTTATATTCTGACGGAAATCAGCCAGTTCGCACTGCTGACCGCATTCTCACACTGGCTTATACCGGCGCACGGCGCGGTTGGCGCGGCGCAGGCATATATGGCCACTTATATTGTTTATTTCGCCCTTTGTAGTGGCGTGTTTTTACTCTGGCGTAAACGGGCATGACAGCACTGATACATGTACTGGGATCGGATATCCCGCATCATAACCAGACCGTACTGCGGTTCTTTAACGACGAACTGGCCGCCGACCCGCAGGCCAGGAGATTTATGATCGTCGGTGATGAGGCCAGCGTGCGTGATGGGTATCCGGCGCTGGATGTCACCTGTTATCCGGGGAAAAAGGCGCTGGCGCAGGCAGTGATTGCTACCGCGAAAGCCAACCGCCAGCAGCGCTTTTTCTTCCACGGCCAGTTCAATACCGGGCTGTGGCTGGCGCTGTTGAGCGGCGGCATCCGCCCGTCGCAGTTTAACTGGCATATCTGGGGGGCGGATCTGTATGAAAATTCTGCCAGCCTGAAGTTTCGCCTGTTCTATCCGCTGCGCCGTATGGCGCAGGGGCGGGTAGGGCGCGTTTTCGCCACCCGCGGCGATCTCAGCTGGTTCGCTAACCGCCATCCGCGCGTCCCGGGCGAGCTGCTCTACTTCCCGACCCGTATGGATCCGGCGCTGAATACCCTGGCCGATAACGCTCCGCGCGGTGATACCCTGACTATTCTGGTCGGCAACTCCGGGGATCGCAGCAATGAACATATTGCCGCGCTGAAGGCAATCCATCAGCAGTTTGGCGATACGGTAAACGTCATCGTGCCGATGGGCTATCCAGCGAATAACGACGCCTATATCAATGAGGTTCGCGAGGCGGGGGCGGCGCTGTTTAGCGGTGAGCATCTGCAGATCCTCAGCGAGAAGCTGGAGTTTCATGATTATCTGGCGCTGCTGCGCCGCTGCGATCTGGGCTATTTTCTGTTTGCCCGCCAGCAGGGGATCGGCACCCTGTGTCTGCTGATTCAGGCGGGCATCCCCTGCGTGCTCAATCGGGAAAACCCGTTCTGGCAGGATATGGCCGAGCAGCATGTGCCGGTGCTGTTCACCAGCGACGCGCTGGACGTCAGCGTGGTGCGCGAAGCGCAGCGTCAGCTGGCGAGCGTGGATAAATCCGCTATCGCCTTCTTCCGGCCGAACTATCTGACGGGCTGGCGGCGGGCGCTACGGTTAGCGGCGGAGGGGCAGGCATGACGTTAATGCAATTTAGCGGGCTGCTGGTGGTCTGGCTGCTGTCGACGCTGTTCATCGCCACCGCCACCTGGTTTGAGTTCCGTCGGGTACGCTTTAACTTCAACGTTTTTTTCTCGTTGCTGTTTCTGCTGACCTTTTTCTTCGGCTTCCCGCTGACCAGTATTCTGGTGTTCCGCTTTGACGTCAGCGTGGCGCCGCCGGAGATTTTGCTGCAGACGCTGCTGATCGCGGTGTGCTTCTACGCAGTCTACTACGTGACCTATAAAACGCGGCTGCGTTCGGCCTCGCGTGAGGTTGCGCATCGCCCGCTGTTTACCATGAACCGGGTGGAAACCCATCTGGCGTGGGGCATTTTGATGGGGCTGGCGCTGCTGTGCGTCGGCATCTTCTTCGCCCACAATGGTTTCCTGTTGTTTAAGCTCAACTCCTACAGCCAGATTTTCTCTGCTGAAGTGTCCGGCGTGGCGTTGAAGCGCTTCTTTTACTTCTTTATTCCGGCGATGCTGGTGGTCTATTTTCTGCGCCAGGATTATAAGGCGTGGATCTTCTTCCTCGTCAGCACGGTGGCCTTTGGTTTGCTGACCTACGCCATCGTCGGCGGGACCCGCGCCAATATCATCATCGCCTTCGCCATCTTTCTGTTCATCGGTATTATTCGCGGCTGGATCAGCCTGTGGATGCTGGCGGCGGCGGGTGTGCTGGGTATTGTCGGCATGTTCTGGCTGGCGCTGAAGCGCTACGGGATGAACGTCAGCGGCGACGAAGCGTTTTATACCTTTCTGTATCTCACGCGCGACACCTTCTCACCGTGGGAGAACCTGGCGCTGCTGCTGCAGAACTACGACAAGATCGATTTCCAGGGTCTGGCGCCGATGATCCGCGACTTCTACGTCTTTATCCCCAGCTGGATGTGGCACGGTCGCCCGACGATGGTGCTCAATACCGCCAACTACTTTACCTGGGAAGTATTAAACAACCATTCGGGGCTGGCGATCTCGCCGACGCTGATTGGCTCGCTGGTGGTGATGGGCGGCGTCTGGTTCGTACCGCTGGGCGCCGTGGCGGTAGGGTTGATTATTAAATGGTTCGACTGGCTGTATGAGCTGGGCAACCGGGAGAGCAATCGCTATAAAGCGGCTATCCTGCACAGTTTCTGTTTCGGCGCTATCTTCAACATGATAGTGCTGGCGCGCGAGGGGCTGGATTCGTTCGGCTCCCGCGTGGTGTTTTTCCTCGTGATCTTTGGTATCTGCTTGCTGGCGGCGAAACTGCTGTACTGGTTCCTGGATAGCGTGGGACTGATTCATAAGCGCGTAAAACCGCTTTCGCAACCGCAAGTCTGAGAAGGATGGACATGACTGGGACCATTTCCGCGCCGTTGTACCTGTTAAGAGGGCTGCAGCTCATAGGCTGGCGCGATATGCCGCACGCTCTGGATTATTTGTTTGCCGACGGCGCGCTCCGCGAGGGGACGCTGGTGGCCATTAATGCTGAGAAAATGCTGGCCGTAGAAGATAACCCGGAGGTACGGGCGCTGATTGAGGCGGCGGAGTTTAAATATGCCGATGGCATCAGCGTGGTGCGTTCGCTGCGCAAAAAATACCCGCAGGCCCAGGTATCCCGCGTCGCCGGGGCCGATCTCTGGGAAGCGTTAATGCAGCGCGCTGGCGCTGAAGGGACACCGGTGTTTTTGGTTGGTGGTAAACCTGAGGTCCTGGCGCAGACAGAATCCAGGCTGCGTCAGCGCTGGCAGGTGAACATCGTCGGCAGCCAGGACGGTTATTTCACCCCTGAGCAACGCCAGGCATTGTTCGAACGCATTCGCGACAGCGGGGCGAAAATCGTCACCGTCGCGATGGGGTCGCCGCGCCAGGAGATCTTCATGCGCGACTGCCGGCGCCTGTATCCGCACGCGCTGTATATGGGCGTCGGCGGCACTTACGATGTTTTTACCGGGCACGTCCATCGGGCGCCGAAGTTCTGGCAGGATCTGGGGCTGGAGTGGTTCTATCGCCTGCTTTTGCAGCCGAGCCGCATCAAGAGACAGTTCCGCCTACTGCGCTATTTACGTTGGCATTATTCCGGTAAGCTCTGATATTCCACTGCAACCAGGCGAGTTTGCATACATATTCTGTGTAATCTCTTCACTCGCCTGATACTTTATTTGCCATTTCCGCAAAATTAATTAACCATTCGCAGGCTTCATACGCGCCGGGGAGACCTGCGCGTCGGCAAGGCTATGGTTTCAGTTAATAACAATAACCGGGAGTACCCGGAATACGGCAAACACAAGAGGATATATGACTGAGAAAAAAGCGGAGCTCCAGCGTGGACTGGAGGCCCGGCATATTGAACTGATCGCCCTTGGCGGGACGATTGGCGTGGGGTTGTTTATGGGGGCGGCCAGTACCTTGAAATGGGCTGGGCCTTCCGTGCTGCTGGCGTATATTATCGCTGGCCTGTTCGTTTTTTTCATTATGCGCTCAATGGGCGAAATGCTGTTCCTTGAGCCTGTCACTGGCTCCTTCGCGGTGTATGCGCATCGCTATATGAGCCCCTTCTTCGGCTATCTGACCGCGTGGTCCTACTGGTTTATGTGGATGGCGGTGGGGATCTCGGAGATTACCGCCATCGGGGTCTATGTGCAGTTCTGGTTCCCGGAGATGGCGCAGTGGATCCCGGCGTTAATTGCCGTGGGGCTGGTGGCGCTGGCGAACCTTGCGGCGGTCCGGCTATACGGTGAAATCGAGTTCTGGTTCGCCATGATAAAAGTGACCACCATTATCGTGATGATCGTCGTGGGTCTGGGCGTCATTTTCTTCGGCTTTGGCAACGGCGGCCACTCCATCGGTTTTGGTAATCTCACCGAACATGGTGGTTTCTTTGCTGGCGGCTGGAAGGGCTTCCTGACGGCGCTGTGTATCGTGGTCGCGTCCTATCAGGGGGTGGAGCTCATCGGCATTACCGCAGGTGAAGCGAAAAACCCGCAGGTGACGCTGCGCAGCGCGGTGGGCAAAGTGCTGTGGCGGATCCTGATTTTCTACGTCGGCGCGATTTTTGTTATCGTCACTATCTTCCCGTGGGATCAAATCGGCTCCAACGGCAGCCCGTTCGTACTGACGTTTGCCAAAATCGGTATTACCGCGGCGGCGGGAATTATCAACTTCGTGGTGCTGACGGCAGCGCTTTCCGGCTGCAACAGCGGAATGTACAGCTGCGGACGTATGCTGTACGCCCTGGCGAAGAACCGTCAGCTGCCGGCGGCGATCGGTAAGGTATCGCGCAACGGCGTTCCGTCCGTCGGTGTGGCGCTGTCGATTCTGATCCTGCTGGTGGGCTCCTGCCTGAATTACATTATTCCTAATCCGCAGCGAGTGTTCGTCTATGTCTATAGCGCCAGCGTCCTGCCGGGGATGGTGCCCTGGTTTGTGATCCTGATTAGTCAGCTGCGTTTCCGTCGCGTGCATCAGGCGGCGATTGCCAGCCATCCGTTCCGTTCGCTGCTGTTTCCGTGGGCCAACTATTTCACGATGGCCTTCCTGATCTGCGTGCTGGTCGGGATGGGACTGAATGATGAAACCCGCATGTCGCTCTTCGTCGGCATTATTTTTCTGGCCGCCGTCACCCTGATTTATAAGGTGTTTGGCCTCGGAAGACAGGGGCAAGTCAATAATACGGCTGAATAACCGTCAAAACGAACAAAGCATGAGCAAACGATAATTTTCTTTAAAAAGGCACTAGACAGCGGGGTAGGAAGTCCGTATTATCCGACCCCGCAACGGCGCTAAGCGCCCGTAGCTCAGCTGGATAGAGCGCTGCCCTCCGGAGGCAGAGGTCTCAGGTTCGAATCCTGTCGGGCGCACCATTAACCCGGTGCTGGAGCTGCGGTGGTTTTAATACCGCGTAAAAGGTTTGCAGTGGTGGCTATAGCTCAGTTGGTAGAGCCCTGGATTGTGATTCCAGTTGTCGTGGGTTCGAATCCCATTAGCCACCCCATTATTTGATAGAGTTGTGAATTTGCGAAGGTGGCGGAATTGGTAGACGCGCTAGCTTCAGGTGTTAGTGTCCTTACGGACGTGGGGGTTCAAGTCCCCCCCCTCGCACCACGACTTTAACGAATTGAACTAAAAATTCAAAAAGCAGTATTTCGGCGAGTAGCGCAGCTTGGTAGCGCAACTGGTTTGGGACCAGTGGGTCGGAGGTTCGAATCCTCTCTCGCCGACCAATTTTGAACCCCGCTTCGGCGGGGTTTTTTGTTTTCTGCTGCCGTCCGCCATCTCTTATTTCTCTGATCTTGCTGATAAAAAATCTTCTCTTTGCTTAAGAATACGCGTCAGGAAAACTCTCAATTCATCACTGTGGTAGATGCAATTTCCCCGGATCCTGTGCGATAATAACCGGGTAGATGCTCATTCCATCTCTTATGTTCGCCTTCGTGCCTCATAAACTCCGGAATGATGCAGAGCCGTTCTTACGGTGCTTATCGTCCACTGACAGATGTCGCATTTATGCCTCATCAAACACCATGGACATTACGTTGAGTGAAGCACCCAATTTGTTGTCAAACAGACCTGTTTTAACGCCTGCCCTGATTTCAGCGCAGGCGTTTTTTTCTTTCAGGGATCCGTCAATGCGAAGGCGGGGGAGAAGGGCTATCGCCCCGCAGGAGGCGATAGCCATGCCAGGTTATGGCTGAGGATTATTCTGCAGCGTCAGCAGCAGTCCATCGCGGCGCATAGCGGCGGCTTCTTCCGGCTGATGCAGGCGGTCCAGGGCATCCGCCAGCCAGGCGTAATCAAAGGCATCCGGACGCTGCTTAAGCGCGGCGCGGAAGGCGATGCTGGCCTCCTGCCATTCGCCGTGCCGCATCAGCGACTGGCCCAGGGTGCTCCACAGCAGCGGACGGTCGCCAACGGCTTTGATCTGCTGGCGCAGCACTTTCTCCAGCTGTTCCGGGTTATTGGTCTTCAGACGCGGGATCGGCATCACCAGACGGTCATCATACTGTTTCTTCAGACCATCAATGATAATTTGCTGCGCGGTATCGTGATCGTCGCTCTCGATGAGGCGCTCGGCCATCGCCACCTGCAGCGGCACCAGCGCCCGCGTTTTACGGCTCTGGTTGCGCCACCATTCGCGTAGTCCTTCGCTGCCGCCATCGGCCAGCGCTTTATCCATCAGGCCAACCCAGGCCAGCTGTTCCAGCGCCGCGCGGTGCGCTTCATCGCCGACGTTAGCTTTCGCCATCGACGGAATGATGTCCAGCAGCGACTGCCAGGCGCCGGTGCGGGTGTATGCCTGTTCGGCGAGGCGCAGCACTTCCGGATGACGCGGGGTAATTTCCAGCAGCTTATCGATGCCATGGCGCGCAGCGTGATTTTCATTACGCGCCAGCTGCAGGCGAACGCGAGTGATTTCCACCGGGATCAGGTCATCGCCCGCCAGCTCGGTGGCGCGCTCCAGATGCTGGTTGGCCCGCGCTTCATCGCCGCGCTGCTGGGCCGCTTCCGCCGCCAGCAGATAGTTCACCACCGGCTGTTCGGCGTGATCGGCATTTTTCGCCATCAGCTTCTCAACCTGCTGGTAATCACCTTCCGCCAGCTTAAGCAGCGCCTGCTCGGTTTGCTTACGCGCGCGACGGCGTTTACGGCCGACAAACCAGCCGCGCGTATGCGCCCCGGTGCGGAAAATGCGGCGCAGCAGCCATTCAATGGCGAACAGCACCACCATGGCGAGGATCAGGATGATCACCAGCCCGGTCACGCTGGTCTCGATATTGTAATTATCGGTCTGGATCAGGACGTAGCCCTGGTGCCCGGCGATCATCGGGCCGAGCACGATCCCGGCGATCAACAGTGCGAAGAGTAAAAGAATTTTCAGCATGCGTTACTCTCCTTGCGGCGCAGCGGGGGCGGCCGGCGCAGCAGGTGCGGGCGAAGGCGCGCCGCCCGCGGTAACGGCAGGCTGCGCCATCAGGTTGCGCACTCGGGTCTGCATCAGTTTTTCCAGCAACGCCTGGCTCTGCAGCGTTTCCGGCACCGTCATGGTAATGCTTTGCTGACTGAGCTTATCCACCTCGTCGAGGAAGGCTTTGGTGGTGGCGTCATCGGTATCATAATAGGCGCGTACCCAGGTCGAGACGTTATCCAGCGACTGTTTCCAGGTCTCTTCCTGATGGCGCGGAACTGCCTGCGCGGCGACCAGCAGGCGAGAGCGAATATTTTCCCGCAGATAGATATCCTGATTCGGCGCCAGCAGCGGGACCGCCGTTTCATCGCGGCGGCGCACGGTGATAAAGCTGTCCATAAAGTTCTGCCAGCTTTTCTGCAGGTTGACGCGCCATTCGCTGATAGAACTGGAAAGCTCATCGCTATCAGCGTCCATCGGCGAATCGTCATCGTTATTATCTGCCAGCCGCAGGTTATCGATTTGGTTCGCCAGCTGATTAACCTTGAGGATCATGCCGTCATAGTCCACCTGGCTTACCGCGGAGAGGGTGGCGATGTCGTCGGTGATCGCCCGGCGGGCGCCGATGAGGCTTGGGTCGTTCATGTCGGCGAGGCTGGCGTCAGCGCTTTTCAGCAGCGCGGCGGCGGTGGTGACATCCTGATCGCTCCACAGCTTACGTCCCGCCAGCTTGACGAGGAAGTCGGCCTGGGCCAGCAGCCAGGTTTTGGCATCGCTACCGGAAATCACCGCCACTTTTTGCTGCAGCTCATCCAACTGTTTGGCCAGCGTCTCCTGCTGGTGTTTGGCTTCGTTTAGCTGGTCGGCCTGCTGTTTGATAACACCTTCCAGTTCACTTTTTTGATTTTCCTGCGCTTTTTGCAGCGCCGCGACCTGGCTTGCTAATTCAGAGGTAGTTGCGTTTTGCCGCGTGGCCTGTTGTTTGTTCAGGCCATACAGGCCGATGCCGGCGGCTATCGCAATGGCGATAGCGATCGCGCTGAGCGCCAGGCTGGTTTTATTGCCTGCCTTCTTCTTCTCAGTGTTCTCTGGCTGTGGTGTGGTCTCCACGGCCTCCCTGGTCTCTTCAACCACGGCGGATTGATTTTGTTGTTCCGTCATTATGGCTTCCAATGTTGAGAGTTATTGTAATGCGCGTAGCAGCGCATCGTTGTCGGCGCTATCGGCAACCTGAATCTCCTGCCAGCCCAGTTCCCGGGCCTGAAGGGCCAGACGTTCGCTGACAACGACAACGCGGCAGTGCAGGAGCCACTGTTCGCGATACCATTGCGGTATTAACGACCATAGCTGCTGCAGCATCTCGCCGCTGGTGACCACCAGCGTGGTGACTCCGCGAGATTGCCAGCGCATCGCTTCTTCTGCGCCATCGTAATGTTTTGCACTACGTTGATAACATTCACAAAATGTGACCCTGGCGCCGCGCTCGGTCAGCGTCGCGCCTAAGAGTTCCCGCCCGCCATTGCCGCGTAGGATCAGCGCATTTTTCCCGGCAATGTTTTGTAATTCAGGTAATTGTAGCAAGACTTCGCTAATTTCCCGATCTAACGGGTAATGGATATGCTGCCCACTGACCGTATGCAGGGCCAGCGCCGTCGTGCGGCCAATGGCAAAATAGCGCGGAGAAGTGGGCCAGAGCAGGCCCTGCTGCTGCAGACGGGCATGGGCGAATTCCACCGCATGCTGGGATAGCGCAAATAGCAGATCGTCGGGTCCCAGTCGGGCAAGCGCATCGCCCAGCGCGGGAAGCTCCCTGCCGGGCGTAAATTCTATCAGCGGAAAGCTCCAGGCCACGCGTCCCATGGCCCGCAGACGGCTGACCAGCGCTCCTCCTTGCGGTAGTGGACGAGTGACCAGGATGCTCATCGCGGGGCTTCTCCATCATAAACCGCCGCGAGAATCTCGCGGGCGCCATTATCCAGAAGCTCTTCCGCCAGCGAGATGCCGAGGGCTTCCGCTTGTTCCGCTGGCCCGCGTCGTTCGCCGCGCACCAGCTGTGAACCATCCGGAGCGCCAACCAGCGCCCGCAGCCACAGTTCCCCGTCCTTCAGTTCCGCATAGCTGCCGATCGGCACCTGGCAGCCGCCTTCGAGGCGGGTGTTCATCGCCCGCTCGGCGCGCACGCGCACCGCCGTTTCCGTATGGTTGAGAGGCGCTAACAGCCCCCGGGTCCATGCATCATCAAGACGGCATTCGATACCGACCGCGCCCTGGCCGACCGCCGGCAGAGATTGCTCAGGCGACAGCGGCTGGCGAATACGCGCTTCCAGCTGCAGACGCTTCAGGCCGGCGGCGGCGAGGATGATGGCGTCGTACTCGCCGTTATCCAGCTTACTCAGCCGGGTACCGACGTTACCGCGCAGAGAGCGGATCGCCAGATCCGGACGGGTGGCGGCCAGCTGGCACTGACGGCGTAAACTTGACGTGCCAACGACGCTGCCGGCCGGCAGTTCGTCAATCGAGGCATAGCGATTGGAGACAAACGCGTCGCGCGGATCGTCGCGCTCGCAGATAGTCACCAGCCCCAGGCCCTCCGGGAATTCCACCGGCACATCTTTCATCGAATGGACGGCGATATCGGCGCGCCCTTCGAGCATGGCGAGCTCTAACTCTTTCACAAATAAGCCTTTGCCCCCCACCTTTGCCAGCGGAGTATCAAGGATGACATCCCCGCGCGTGACCATCGGCACCAGCTCGACCTTCAGTCCGGGATGCGCTTGTTCCAGGCGCGCTTTAACATACTGCGCCTGCCATAGCGCAAGCGGGCTTTGCCGTGTGGCAATTTTCAATACTTTGTCTAACATGCTTGTTACCGTCATTATCGACCACTATCCATCCTAACATTGTTGTCTTACGGATGTTAGTTTTCACGGTTTATGTGGGAGGTGGCTCCGGCCCACTCTTTTTTAACCTTTCATGCGCGTGGCGGTTGCCGGAGGCGTAGTGAGGAATTTACAGGTAATAAACGGTGCTACACTTGTATGTAGCGCATCTTTCTTTACGGTCAATGAGCAAGGTGTTAAATTGATCACGTTTTAAACCATTTGTCAGTCCGCTGCTCATCACAACCACACCGACGACGAATGGTGACGGTTTTTGTTGAAATACTGAAATCCTCCGTACTATTGTACCTCGGGTTTTTGAACATCAGGCGATATGTCTTGTACCTCTATATTGAGACACTGAAACAGAGACTGGATGCCATCAACCAATTGCGCGTGGATCGCGCGCTTGCTGCCATGGGACCCGCTTTCCAGCAGGTTTACAGTCTACTGCCAACGTTATTACATTATCATCACCCGCTGATGCCGGGTTACCTTGACGGTAACGTTCCCCGTGGCATTTGCCTCTACACGCCTGATGAAACCCAACGCCACTATCTTGAAGAACTGGAACTGCATCGCGGTATGCAGACTCAGGAGCCGCCGAAAGGCGAGCTGCCGATCACCGGCGTCTACTCGATGGGCAGTACTTCCTCCGTCGGCCAGAGCTGCTCTTCCGATCTTGATATCTGGGTATGTCACCAGGCCTGGCTGGATAGCGAAGAGCGTCAGCTGCTGCAGCGAAAATGCAGCCTGCTTGAGAGCTGGGCTGCCTCGCTCGGCGTGGAAGTCAGCTTCTTCCTGATCGACGAAAACCGTTTCCGTCATAACGAAAGCGGTAGCCTCGGCGGCGAAGACTGCGGTTCGACCCAGCATATCCTGTTGCTTGATGAGTTCTACCGCACCGCGGTGCGCCTCGCCGGCAAGCGTATTCTGTGGAATATGGTGCCGTGCGATGAAGAAGAGCATTACGATGATTACGTGATGGGGCTGTATGCCCAGGGCGTGCTGACGCCTAACGAATGGCTCGATCTCGGCGGCCTCAGTTCGCTGTCGGCGGAAGAGTACTTCGGCGCCAGCCTGTGGCAGCTGTATAAAAGTATCGACTCCCCCTATAAAGCGGTGCTGAAAACGCTGCTGCTGGAAGCCTACTCCTGGGAATACCCCAATAACCGCCTGTTAGCGAAAGATATCAAACAGCGTTTGCACGACGGGGAGATTGTCTCCTTCGGCCTCGACCCGTACTGCATGATGCTGGAGCGCGTGACCACCTATCTGCAGGCCATCGAAGATGAAACCCGCCTCGATCTGGTGCGCCGCTGCTTCTACCTGAAAGTTTGTGAAAAACTCAGCCGCGAACGCGCCTGCGTCGGCTGGCGTCGCGAAGTTGTCAGCCAGTTGGTGAATGCCTGGGGCTGGGACGAAAAGCGTCTGATGATGCTCGACAACCGCGCCAACTGGAAAATCGATGAAGTGCGCAAGGCGCACAACGAACTGCTCGACGCCATGATGCAGAGCTATCGTAATCTGATCCGCTTCGCGCGGCGCAATAACCTTAGCGTCTCCGCCAGCCCGCAGGATATTGGCGTGCTGACCCGTAAGCTGTATGCGGCCTTTGAAGCGCTGCCGGGGAAAGTGACGCTGGTAAACCCGCAAATTTCGCCGGATCTGTCGGAACCGAACCTGACCTTTATCCACGTGCCGCCGGGCCGCGCCAACCGTACCGGTTGGTATCTGTACAACCGCGCGCCGGACATGGAATCGATCATCAGCCATCAGCCGCTGGAATATAACCGTTATCTTAATAAGCTGGTGGCCTGGGCCTGGTTTAACGGCCTGCTGACCTCACGCACCCGCCTGTTTATTAAGGGCAACGGCATCGTCGATCTGGCGAAGCTGCAGGAGATGGTGGCCGACGTGTCGCACCACTTCCCGCTGCGCCTGCCGGCGCCGACGCCAAAGGCGCTGTACAGCCCGTGCGAAATCCGCCACCTGGCGATTATCGTCAACCTCGAATATGACCCAACCGCGGCCTTCCGCAACCAGGTGGTGCACTTCGATTTCCGTAAGCTGGATGTTTTCAGCTTCGGCGAAGAGCAAAAATGCCTGATCGGCAGCGTCGACCTGCTGTATCGCAACTCGTGGAACGAAGTGCGTACGCTGCACTTTAACGGCGAGCAGGCGATGATCGAGGCGCTGAAAACGATCCTCGGCAAAATGCACCAGGACGCCGCGCCGCCGGACAGCGTGGAGGTGTTCTGCTATAGCCAGCACCTGCGCGGCCTGATCCGCACCCGCGTACAGCAGATGATCTCCGAATGTATCGAACTGCGTCTCTCCAGTACCCGGCAGGATACCGGGCGCTTCAAAGCGCTGCGCGTCTCCGGCCAGACGTGGGGGCTGTTCTTCGAGCGGCTTAACGTTTCGGTGCAGAAGCTGGAAAACGCCATTGAGTTCTACGGCGCTATCTCGCACAACAAGCTGCACGGGCTATCGGTGCAGGTGGAAACCAATCACGTTAAGCTGCCGGCGGTGGTGGATGGCTTCGCCAGCGAAGGGATTATTCAGTTCTTCTTTGAAGACGCGGATAATAACGACAGCGGCTTTAACATCTATATTCTTGATGAGAGCAACCGCGCCGAGGTCTATCATCACTGCGAGGGCAGTAAAGAGGAGCTGGTGCGCGACGTCAGCCGCTTCTATTCGTCATCGCACGATCGTTTCACCTACGGCTCCAGCTTCATCAACTTCAACCTGCCGCAGTTCTATCAGATTGTCGAGGTAGACGGGCGCACCCAGGTGATCCCTTTCCGCACCCAGGCGATTGCCGCCGCGATACCCACCAGCCAGGACGTTACCGCCTCGCCGGTGCTGCAGCAGCGCTACTCGTAGATTTGGCCCGGATAAGGCGCGATGCGCCGCTATCCGGGAAACACGTCATTAACGGAATTTCACCGTCTCACCGGCCTGCTGGCTCGCCGCCTGCTCCAGCAGATCCCAGAAGGTTTCGCCGCTGCGATCGCAGATCCACTCGTCGCCTTTGAGATCGAAGTGATAGCCGCCCTGTTTGGTGGCCAGCCACACCTGGTGCAGCGGCTCCTGACGGTTAATAATGATTTTGCTGCCGTTTTCAAAGCTGATGGTCAGCACGCCGCCGTTGATTTCGCAGTCGATGTCGCTATCGCCGTCCCAGTCGTCCAGACGTTCTTCGATGGTCATCCACAGGCTATCGGCCAGGCGATGGAATTCACTGTCGTTCATAATTTGATTCTGCTTTTTTGATTTTTGAAGATGGGTCGCAGTATAGCGCGAAACAAAAGCGCGCGCAGTCGGATGCTAAAGGCTTGCTTTTACGTCTTCTCCTGCGATGATAGAAAGCAGAAAGAATGAATCACGGGCAACTATCAATGAAAAACGTTTTTCCTACGCTTGCCGTTTTGTTTGCGATCTTCAGCCTGACCGGCTGCGGTCTGAAAGGGCCTCTCTATTTCCCACCGGCGGACAAAACCGCGCCGCCGCCGACCAAACCGGTTAACCCTGGCATTCAGAGCGCAACGCCGGATCGTAACGATCGTGGCGATACCGGTGGTCCGAGCCAGGTCAATTACTAACGATAACGTTCTGTTCCGCGCAACTGGAGTAGATGATGCAGTTCTCTAAAATGCATGGCCTTGGCAACGATT
Source organism: Klebsiella sp. HMSC16A12 (assembly GCF_001808265.1). NCBI lineage: Bacteria > Pseudomonadati > Pseudomonadota > Gammaproteobacteria > Enterobacterales > Enterobacteriaceae > Klebsiella > Klebsiella sp. HMSC16A12. The sequence continues at coordinate 27,772 of NZ_KV792536.1, read as the reverse complement.
TTATGGTCGTTGACGCGGTAACGCAGAATGTTTTTTTCTCGCCGGAGCTGATTCGCCGCCTGGCGGATCGCCACCTTGGCGTCGGGTTCGATCAGCTATTGGTCGTCGAACCGCCCTACGATCCGGATCTGGATTTCCACTACCGGATCTTTAACGCCGACGGCAGCGAAGTGTCGCAGTGCGGCAACGGCGCGCGCTGTTTTGCCCGCTTCGTCCGGCTGAAAGGCCTGACCAATAAACGTGATATCCGCGTGAGTACGGCCAACGGGCGTATGGTATTAAGCGTAACGGAAGACGATCTGGTGCGGGTGAACATGGGCGAGCCCAACTTCGAGCCGTCCCAGGTGCCGTTCCGCGCCAACAAAGCGGAAAAGACCTATATCATGCGTGCCGCCGAGCAGACAGTATTGTGCGGCGTGGTGTCCATGGGAAATCCGCACTGCGTCATCCAGGTTGATGATGTGGATACGGCAGCGGTGGAAACTCTCGGCCCGGTGATGGAAAGCCATGAGCGTTTTCCGGAGCGCGCCAATATCGGCTTTATGCAGGTGGTCGGTCGGTCTCATATCCGTCTGCGCGTCTACGAACGCGGCGCGGGGGAAACCCAGGCCTGCGGCAGCGGCGCTTGCGCCGCGGTGGCGGTGGGGATCCAGCAGGGGCTGCTGGCGGAAACGGTACGCGTGGAATTACCCGGCGGTCGTCTTGATATCGCCTGGAAAGGCCCGGGCCAGCCGCTGTTTATGACCGGCCCGGCGGCCCATGTCTATGATGGATTTATTCATTTATGAAACCAATCGGGGAAGAACAGCAGGAGGTTGCCAGCGCGTTGAACGATCGCGCAGTGGTGGACTATCTGTTGCAACATCCTGAATTTTTTATTCGTAATGCCGCCCAGGTCGAACATCTCCGCGTCCCGCATCCGGTACGCGGTACGATTTCGCTGGTGGAGTGGCACATGATGCGGGCGCGTAACCATATTCATGTGCTGGAAGAGAATATGTCGCTGCTGATGGAGCAGGCGGTCGCTAATGAAAGCCTGTTCCAGCGCCTGCTGCAGCTGCAAACGCGGCTGGCGGCGGCGGAGAGCCTCGACGATATGCTCAACCGCCTTCACCGCTGGGCACGCGAGCTGGGGCTGGCGGGCGCCACGGTGCGCCTGTTTCCTGACTGCTGGCGCCTCGGCGCGCCCTCGAAGTTTACCCATCTGGCATTAAACCGGCAGGCGTTTGAGCCGATCCGTATTCAACGTCTGGGCCAGGCGCGCCACTATCTTGGGCCGCTGAACGGCCCGGAGCTGCTGGTGGTGCTGCCGGAGGCGAAGGCCATTGGGTCTGTGGCGATATCGCTGCTGGGGGGCGAAAATGCCCCGGGGGTGATGCTCTTCAGCAGCCGCGATGCGCAGCATTATCAGCCAGGGCAGGGGACGCAGCTGTTGCAGGAGATTGCCCAGATGCTGCCCGGCCTGCTGGAGCGCTGGATTGAACGCGCATGACCGATTCTCCTCTCTTCTCCGCCGTCGCCCGCTTTCTTCGCCATCTTGGCGTTGAACGCCAGCTCAGCCCGATCACGTTACTGAATTACCAGCGACAGCTGGACGCGCTGATCGCCCTGGCGGATGAGGCGGGCCTGAAAAGCTGGTCGCAGTGCGATGCCGCTCAGGTGCGAAGCTTTGCGGTGCGTAGTCGCCGCGCGGGGTTAGGCCCGGCAAGCCTGGCGCTTCGCCTGTCGGCGCTGCGCAGTTTCTTCGACTGGCTGGTCGGCCAGGGCGAGCTCAGCGCCAATCCGGCGAAGGGGATTGCCGCGCCGAAAATTCCCCGCCACCTGCCAAAAAATATTGACGTCGATGACGTCAATCGACTGCTGGATATCGATCTCAACGATCCGCTGGCGGTGCGCGATCGGGCGATGCTGGAGGTGATGTACGGCGCGGGATTGCGTTTGTCCGAACTGGTCAACCTGGATATCAAACACCTCGATCTCGAAAGCGGTGAGGTCTGGGTGATGGGCAAAGGCAGCAAAGAGCGCCGTTTACCGATCGGTCGCAACGCGGTGGCATGGATTGAGCACTGGCTGGATTTGCGCGGCCTGTTCGGTACCGACGACGACGCGCTGTTTTTGTCGAAGCTGGGCAAACGTATTTCGGCGCGCAACGTACAGAAGCGATTCGCCGAGTGGGGCATTAAGCAGGGGCTGAACAGCCATGTGCACCCGCACAAGCTGCGCCACTCCTTTGCCACCCATATGCTGGAGTCGAGCGGCGATCTGCGCGGCGTGCAGGAGCTGCTGGGGCATGCTAACCTCTCCACCACCCAAATCTATACCCATCTTGATTTTCAACACCTTGCCTCGGTGTACGATGCCGCGCATCCGCGCGCTAAACGGGGGAAATAATGCGTTTTTACCGACCTCTGGGCCAGATTTCCGCGCTGACGTTTGACCTGGACGATACCCTTTACGATAACCGCCCGGTGATTGACCGGACGATGCACGAGTCGCTAGCCTTTGTGCGCAGCTACCATCCTTCGCTCAGCCAGTTCGACGCCCATGAGCTTAATCAGCTGCGTCAGACGCTGCTGGCTGCTGAACCTGAGATTTATCATGACGTGACCGTCTGGCGCCACCGTGCGCTGGAGTTAGGTATGCGTAATGCCGGGCTCTCTGCCGAAGCGGCGAAAGCGGGGGCCGATGCGGCGATGGAACACTTCGCCCACTGGCGCAGCCGCGTCGATGTCCCGCAGGAAACGCACGATACGTTGGCGAAGCTGGCGAAGAAGTGGCCGCTGGTGGCGATTACCAATGGCAACGCCCGCCCGGAACTGTTCGGTCTGAGCGACTATTTCCGCTTCGTGCTGCGCGCCGGGCCGGATGGCCGCTCCAAGCCGTTTGCCGACATGTACCACCTTGCGGCGGAGCGTCTGAATGTGCCGCTCGGGCAGATTCTGCACGTCGGCGATGATCTGACCACCGACGTGGCCGGCGCTATTCGCTGTGGGATGCAGGCCTGCTGGATCAAACCGCAAGGCGCGGACCTGATGCACATCGCGGACAGCCGCCTGCTGCCGCATATTGAAATTTCACGGTTGGCATCTCTGACCTCGCTGATATAATCACCAGTCACTCTGTATATATTAACAGGGGTTCGTGGAACCCCTTCTCTTCCGGCGGTGCCAATGGACGTTTCTTACCTGCTCGACAGCCTTAATGACAAACAGCGTGAAGCCGTAGCGGCCTCGCGCACCAATATGCTGGTTCTGGCAGGGGCGGGCAGTGGTAAGACGCGCGTTCTGGTGCACCGTATCGCCTGGCTGCTGAGCGTGGAGAACTGTTCCCCGTATTCCATTATGGCGGTGACCTTTACCAACAAAGCGGCGGCGGAGATGCGTCACCGTATCGGCCAGCTGATGGGCACCACCCAGGGCGGCATGTGGGTGGGCACCTTCCACGGCCTGGCGCACCGTTTGCTGCGCGCGCACCATCTGGATGCCAACCTGCCGCAGGACTTTCAAATCCTCGACAGCGAAGACCAGCTGCGTCTGCTGAAGCGTCTGATTAAGGCGATGAACCTCGATGAGAAACAGTGGCCGCCGCGCCAGGCGATGTGGTACATCAACAGCCAGAAAGATGAAGGGCTGCGCCCGCATCATATTCAGAGCTACGGCAATCCGGTCGAGCAGACCTGGCAGAAGGTCTATCAGGCCTATCAGGAAGCCTGCGACCGCGCCGGGCTGGTGGACTTCGCCGAGCTGCTGCTGCGCGCCCACGAGCTGTGGCTGAACAAACCGCATATCCTGCAGCACTACCGCGAGCGCTTCACCAATATCCTCGTCGATGAATTCCAGGATACCAACAACATTCAGTACGCCTGGATCCGCCTGCTGGCGGGCGATACCGGCAAGGTAATGATCGTCGGCGATGACGATCAGTCTATCTATGGCTGGCGCGGCGCGCAGGTCGAGAACATTCAGCGCTTCCTTAACGACTTCCCCGGCGCGGAAACTATTCGCCTGGAGCAGAACTATCGTTCAACCAGCAATATTCTTAGCGCTGCCAACGCCCTGATTGAAAACAACAACGGGCGCCTGGGCAAAAAGCTGTGGACCGACGGCGCCGACGGCGAGCCGATTTCGCTGTACTGCGCCTTCAACGATCTCGACGAAGCGCGCTTTGTGGTGAACCGAATTAAAACCTGGCAGGAGAACGGCGGCGCGCTGGAGCAATGCGCCATTCTCTATCGCAGTAACGCCCAGTCGCGCGTGCTGGAAGAGGCCCTCCTGCAGGCCAGCATGCCGTACCGTATCTACGGCGGCATGCGCTTCTTCGAGCGTCAGGAAATCAAAGACGCGCTCTCTTACCTGCGCCTTATCGCCAACCGCAACGACGACGCGGCCTTTGAGCGCGTAGTCAATACGCCGACCCGCGGCATTGGCGACCGCACGCTGGACGTGGTGCGCCAGACGTCGCGCGATCGCCAGCTGACGCTATGGCAGGCCAGTCGCGAGCTATTGAAAGAAAAAGCGCTGGCCGGTCGCGCCGCCAGCGCCCTGCAGCGCTTTATGGAGCTGATTGACGCGCTGGCGCAGGAGACCACCGATATGCCGCTGCACGTTCAGACCGATCGGGTGATTAAAGACTCCGGCCTGCGCGCGATGTACGAGCAGGAGAAAGGCGAGAAGGGCCAGACCCGTATTGAAAACTTAGAGGAGCTGGTGACGGCGACGCGCCAGTTCAGCTACAACGAAGAAGATGAAGATCTGATGCCGCTGCAGGCGTTTCTCTCCCACGCCGCGCTGGAAGCGGGCGAGGGGCAGGCGGACACCTGGCAGGACGCGGTTCAGCTGATGACCCTGCACTCGGCGAAAGGGCTGGAGTTCCCGCAGGTGTTCATCGTCGGCGTCGAAGAAGGGATGTTCCCGAGCCAGATGGCCCTAGATGAAGGCGGCCGCCTGGAGGAGGAGCGTCGCCTGGCCTACGTCGGCGTAACGCGCGCCATGCAGAAGCTGACGCTGACCTATGCGGAAACCCGCCGTCTGTACGGGAAAGAGGTTTATCACCGCCCGTCGCGCTTTATCGGCGAGCTGCCGCAGGAGTGCGTAGAAGAAGTGCGTCTGCGAGCCACGGTGAGCCGCCCGGTAAACCATCAGCGACTGGGCGCGCCGATTGCCGAGAGCGATACCGGCTACAAGTTAGGCCAGCGCGTACGGCATCCGAAGTTTGGCGAAGGCACTATTGTCAACCTCGAAGGCAGCGGCGAGCACAGCCGACTGCAGGTGGCTTTTCAGGGCCAGGGAATCAAATGGCTGGTGGCGGCTTACGCCCGGCTGGAGGCAGTGTAACTTTAAGAAAAATATCATTATTTTGTAATATTCTGCTACCTTTATACGTTAAGGCGCCTGATTTGCGCTTTCGCGTTCCGTTGCGTGTTGACGCCGATTTTGCGCTGGCGTAACATGCGCGCACGATTACGCTAAGAGGACATTCGCCTTGGACACACCCAGTAGATGCTGGCTCAACTTCCTGTCATTCAGGAACAACTCCTAAGGCTATCCTCTTATGCTGATAGCCTTAGCGGTTGTCAGCGACCTGCCCCATTCCCGTCGCGCTGAGTCAGGCTTAATGGTCTGAAACCCAATTTGTTTCTGTGTGCCCACCGAACTGTCCGATAATTTTTTTGCATTGGGAGTCCCGGTCATGCTGAGCGCATTTCAACTGGAAAACAATCGTTTAACGCGCCTGGAAGCCGATGAGATCAAACACCTCGCCAGCTCGGTGTGGGTCGATCTGGTCGAGCCTGACGACGATGAGCGAAGCCGCGTGCAGACGGAACTGGGTCAAAACCTGGCGACGCGCCCGGAACTGGAAGATATCGAAGCCTCCGCGCGTTTCTTTGAAGATGAAGACGGGTTACACATCCACTCGTTCTTCTTTTTTGAAGATGCCGACGATCACGCCGGCAACTCTACCGTGGCGTTTACCATCCGCGAAGGCCGCCTGTTCACGCTGCGCGAGCGCGAACTACCCGCTTTCCGCCTCTACCGTATGCGCGTGCGTAACCAGACGCTGGTCGACGGCAACGCCTACGAACTGCTGCTCGACCTGTTCGAGACCAAAATCGAGCAGCTGGCGGATGAAATTGAAAACATCTACAGCGACCTGGAAAAGCTGAGCCGCGTCATTATGGAAGGCCATCAGGGCGACGAGTACGACGAAGCGCTGTCGACGCTGGCGGAACTGGAAGATATCGGCTGGAAGGTGCGACTCTGTCTGATGGATACCCAGCGCGCGCTGAACTTCCTCGTGCGCAAGGCGCGCCTGCCGGCGGGCCAGCTGGAGCAGGCGCGGGAGATCCTGCGCGATATCGAATCTCTGCTGCCGCACAACGAATCGCTGTTCCAGAAGGTGAACTTCCTGATGCAGGCGGCGATGGGTTTTATCAATATCGAGCAGAACCGCATCATCAAGATCTTCTCGGTGGTCTCGGTGGTATTCCTGCCGCCAACTCTGGTGGCCTCCAGTTACGGGATGAACTTTGAATTTATGCCCGAACTACACTGGAGCTTTGGTTATCCGGGAGCCATCGTGTTTATGATGCTGGCCGGCCTGGCGCCATATCTCTACTTCAAGCGCAAAAACTGGTTGTAAAAAAAGGGAGCGTCGGCTCCCTTCTTTACTGGCTGATGCAGGCTTAGCCTCTGCGCAACCGGCGCTGGGTATACAGCGCATCGACGATAAACACCGCCAGCGCGACCCAGATAAAGCCAAAGGTCACCATTTTATCCTTGCCCGGCACTTCGCCGTAGAACGTCACCGCCAGCAGGAACATCAGCGTTGGGCCGATGTACTGGAAAAAGCCCAGCGTGGAGAGCCGCAGACGCGTTGCCGCCCCGGTAAAGCACAGCAAAGGGATGGTGGTCACCACGCCCGCGGCCATCAGCAGCAGATTGAGCGACCAGGGGTTCTCGCCCATATGGCTGGTCGGGCTGTCGGTGATGCCGAACAACCAGATTGCCGCCACCGGCAGCAGCCACAGCGTTTCCACCAGCATGCCGGTTTGCGCATCGACAGCAATTTTCTTTCGCACCAGGCCGTAAAAGGCAAAACTGAAAGCCAGCCCAAGACCGATTATCGGCAGCGAACCAAAGGTCCACAGCTGGACCAGCACGCCGCAAAAGGCGAGGATCACCGCCAGCCACTGCAGACGACGAAAGCGTTCGCCGAGGAAAATCATCCCCAACAAAATATTCACCAGCGGGTTGATAAAGTAGCCGAGGCTGGCTTCCAGCATATGGTGGTTATTCACCGCCCAGATGAACAACAGCCAGTTACCGCCGACCAGCACTGCCGAGAGCGCCAGCAGGAAGATCTTGCGCGGCGTTTTCAGCAGCTTTTTCACCTGTGGCCACTGGCGGCTGACGCTGATGAGCGCCACCATGAAGAAGAAAGACCAGATCACGCGATGGGTCAGAATTTCATCGGCGGGAACATAGTAGATAAGTTTGAAGTACGCTGGCGCGATACCCCAGATAAAGTAGGCGGCGAGGGCCAGAATGATCCCCAACCGCGTCTGTTTCGCATCCATCGGTAAAATCCATTGCCAAAGAGAGTGATGTTACTCGATTTTGGCCAATCAACCCACCATATAGGTGGCCGTTGCGCTGGCAATATAGACCTGAGCTTCGTTATGCAGTTCCACGCGGGCAACCGCCACTTTATTGCCGGCGCGCAGCAGGGTGCTGGTGGCGGTAAAACGTTCGCCGCGGCCCGGACGCAGGTAGTCCACGCGCAGGTCGATGGTTCCCATACGGGAAAGCCGCTGGCGCAACTCTTCTTCGTTGATGGTGTCATGGCGGGTAAGGGTACTGCCGACGCAGACCAGGCCAGCGGCAACGTCCAGCGCGGAGGCGATCACCCCGCCATGCAGAATGCTTTGCGCCCAGTTGCCGACCATCATCGGCTGATTATTAAAGCTAAGCTGGGCAAACGCTTTTTCGTAGCGTTCCAGTTCGAGACCGAGGGCGCGGTTAAACGGCATGTGATAGACGAAAATCTCCCCTACCAGTTTCAGGGCTGCTTCGGCAGTAAGTTCAGACATAACACCGGTTCCATTCGTTAATAAAATGTTGATTTTATGCTTCTAAAATATTGATTTCCACTTTCGGAGCGGATTAGGGGGCAGGTGATTAATAAACAGGTAGAATGGCTTCAGGTTAAACAAAAATAAAAACTATTTTTCAGGAGACCAGCATGCGTATCTCTTTGGCCTGCCTGGTGGCGCTGTGCGCGCTACCGGCCGGTGTTATGGCGCAGGACGCGTCGGTACACGACAAACCGGCAGTGCGCGGCAGCATTATCGCCAACCTGCTCCAGGACCATGATAATCCTTTCCTGCTCTACCCTTATGAGAGCAACTATCTGCTCTATACGTGGACCAGCGACCTCAATAAAGAGGCGATCCGCAGCTATGACTGGGCCGAAAATGCCCGTAAAGATGAAGTGAAGTTTCAGCTAAGCCTGGCGTTCCCGCTGTGGCGCGGTATCCTGGGCGATAATTCGCTGCTGGGCGCGTCCTATACCCAGAAATCCTGGTGGCAGCTCTCTAACAGCAAAGAGTCGGCGCCGTTTCGCGAAACCAATTATGAACCCCAGCTGTTTTTGGGCTTTGCGACCGACTACCAGTTTGCCGGCTGGACGCTGCGCGATATCGAGATGGGGTATAACCACGACTCGAATGGGCGTTCCGACCCCACCTCGCGCAGCTGGAATCGGCTTTATGCCCGCCTGATGGCGCAAAACGGTAACTGGCTGGTGGAAGTGAAGCCCTGGTATGTGGTGGGCAACACCGATGATAACCCGGATATCACCAAATATATGGGCTATTACCGGCTGAAGGTGGGCTACCAGCTGGGAGAGGCGATCCTCAGCGCGCAGGGGCAATACAACTGGAACACCGGCTACGGCGGGGCGGAACTTGGCGTGAGCTATCCCATTACCAAACATGTTCGCGCCTATACGCAGATCTACAGCGGCTATGGCGAGTCGCTTATCGACTATAACTTTAACCAAACGCGCGTCGGCGTCGGGCTAATGCTCAACGATCTGTTTTAATCGTTGCACTCTGGCTCGCAGGCGCTGAAAATAGCGCCTGTTTTCTTTTCAGGCAAATGGGGTCAACGTGGCACAGGCGGAAGTATTAAATCAGGAATCGCTGGCTAAGCAGGTTTTACAAGAGACCTTCGGCTACCAGCAGTTCCGTCCTGGCCAGGAAACGATTATCGAGACGGCGCTCGAAGGCCGGGACTGCCTGGTGGTCATGCCGACCGGTGGCGGCAAGTCGCTGTGCTATCAGGTGCCGGCGCTGGTCATGGGCGGTCTGACGGTCGTGGTCTCACCGCTGATCTCGCTGATGAAGGACCAGGTCGATCAGCTGCTGGCCAACGGCGTGGCGGCGGCTTGTCTGAACTCGACGCAAAGCCGCGAGCAGCAGCAGGAGGTGATGGCCGGCTGCCGCAGCGGGCAGGTTCGTCTGCTGTATATCGCGCCGGAACGGCTGATGCTGGATAACTTTCTTGAGCATCTGGCGAACTGGAACCTGGCGATGCTGGCGGTAGACGAGGCGCACTGTATCTCGCAGTGGGGCCATGACTTCCGTCCGGAATATGCCGCGCTGGGCCAGCTGCGTCAGCGGATGCCGCAGATCCCGTTTATGGCGTTGACCGCCACCGCCGATGATACCACCCGCCGCGATATCGTCCGCCTGCTGGGGCTTAACGATCCGCTGATTCAGGTCAGCAGCTTCGACCGGCCAAACATCCGCTATATGCTGATGGAGAAATTCAAGCCGCTCGACCAGCTGATGCGCTACGTTCAGGATCAGCGCGGCAAATCGGGCATTATCTACTGCAACAGCCGTTCGAAAGTGGAAGACACCGCCGCCAGGCTGCAAAGCCGCGGTATTAGCGCGGCGGCTTACCATGCCGGTCTGGAAAACGACGTGCGCGCCGAGGTGCAGGAGAAATTCCAGCGCGACGATCTGCAGATCGTGGTGGCGACGGTGGCCTTCGGGATGGGCATTAACAAGCCGAACGTCCGCTTTGTGGTGCATTTTGATATTCCGCGCAATATTGAATCCTACTATCAGGAGACCGGCCGCGCCGGGCGTGATGGTCTGCCGGCGGAAGCGATGCTGTTTTACGATCCGGCGGATATGGCGTGGCTGCGCCGCTGTCTGGAAGAAAAACCCGCCGGGCCGCTACAGGATATCGAACGGCATAAGCTGAATGCGATGGGGGCGTTTGCCGAAGCGCAGACCTGTCGCCGTCTGGTGCTGCTGAACTATTTTGGCGAAGGGCGTCAGGAGCCGTGCGGCAACTGCGATATCTGTCTTGACCCGCCAAAGCAGTACGATGGCTTAATGGATGCGCGCAAGGCGCTTTCAACGATTTACCGGGTCAATCAACGTTTCGGGATGGGTTACGTGGTGGAGGTCCTGCGCGGGGCCAACAACCAGCGCATCCGAGAGATGGGCCACGATAAGCTGCCGGTTTACGGTATCGGCCGGGAGCAAAGTCACGAGCACTGGGTGAGCGTGATCCGCCAGCTGATCCACCTTGGGCTGGTGACGCAGAATATCGCCCAGCACTCCGCGCTGCAGCTGACCGAAGCCGCGCGACCGGTGCTGCGTGGCGAAGTGCCGCTGCAGCTCGCCGTGCCGCGTATCGTGGCGCTGAAGCCAAAGGCGATGCAGAAATCCTTTGGCGGCAATTACGACCGTAAACTGTTCGCCAAGCTGCGCAAATTACGTAAAGCGATCGCCGACGAAGAGAACATCCCGCCATATGTGGTCTTCAACGACGCGACGCTTATCGAGATGGCCGAACAATCGCCGCTGACCGCCGGCGAAATGCTCAGCGTCAACGGCGTGGGGACACGCAAGCTCGAGCGTTTCGGGAAGCCGTTTATGGCGCTGATCCGGGCGCATGTTGATGGCGACGATGAGTAGTCAGCTGGCTGAAAAAGTGCCAGAATAGTTTCTCTCTTCATTATTTTCCTGCGAGTTAACTATGCTGATGCTTTTCCTCACCGTGGCGCTGGTGCATATCATTGCGCTGATGAGCCCGGGGCCGGACTTTTTCTTTGTCTCACAAACGGCCATCAGCCGCTCGCGCAGAGAGGCGATGATGGGTGTGCTGGGGATCACCTGCGGCGTCATGGTCTGGGCGGGAGTGGCGCTGCTCGGCCTGAACCTGATCCTCGCCCGGATGGCGTGGCTGCATAACATTATAATGGTCGGCGGGGGCCTGTATCTATGCTGGATGGGCTACCAGATGCTGCGTGGCGCGCTGAAAAAAGAGAAGGTGGCCTCGGCGGAGCCGCAGGTAGAGCTGGCCCGCAGCGGACGCAGCTTCGTGAAGGGATTGCTGACCAATCTGGCGAATCCGAAAGCGATTATCTACTTCGGCTCGGTGTTTTCGCTGTTCGTGGGTGACAGCGTCGGCGCCGGCGCGCGCTGGGGCATTTTCCTGCTGATTATCGTTGAGACGCTGGCCTGGTTTATGGTGGTTGCCAGCCTGTTCGCCCTGCCGGGGATGCGCCGCGGCTATCAGCGGATGGCGAAGTGGATCGACGGTATCGCCGGTACGCTGTTTGCGGGCTTCGGCATCCACCTGATTATCTCGCGTTAACCGGCATGCTGTTTCCTACCCGGTTGTTTCCGGGTGGGAAAGTATCAGTGGCGAAGCCGCTGCAGCTCGTCTTCAGACAGACCGGTCATTTCCATAATCGCCTGGTCATCAATACCGCGACTGCGCATCGCTTCGGCAACCTGCACCAGAGCCTGGTGTTTACCTTCTTTTATGCCCTGCTGTACGCCTTTCTCCATACCTTCTGCAAGCCATGTTTCCGCCAGCGTCATCAGTAATCCTCCATGCTGCGGCACGCGCTGTGCCAGCCCGTACAAGAGTGTCCGAGTATCTTCGGCATCCCCTGCCTGAGCCATATAGTTTACCAATACGGTGATTTGTTGTCCGCTCATCTGCTCCAGCATTAAGAGGTGGGTCAACTTATCCAGCAATTGCGCCATATCGCGCTGGCGGATGTGCTTTTGCACCAGCGTCAGGGCTGCCATGCTGCGGTGCTGCATGATGTCGTCGTCGGGGATCACCGTGATATCGACCAGCGGAAACGCCCCGCTATACAGCTGGCTGGCGGTCTCAGGATCGGCAAAATTATCCAGCCAGCGCATCGACCAGGGATAGGGGCTGCGTCGTCCCTGATAGAAGAGAATAGGGATAACCAGAGGCAGCGTTTTATGGCCGCTCTCCAGGTGCCGCTGCATGGCGGCGATGGCATAGCGCATTAAGCGAAAGGCCATCAGCTTATCGGGTGCGCTCTGGTGCTCGATCAGAACATGGACATAGCCCGCACCGCGGGTGGTTTCCAGCGAATATAGGATATCGCTGTAGTAAGGCCTGAGATCGTCTTCGAGAAAGCTGCCGGATTCCAGACGCAGGGTGTCCAGTTTGCAGATCTGTGTTAACGACGGAGGCAGGTGGAGCTCGATAAAATCGCGCGCCGTCTCTACCCGTGAGAGAAAAGTTTTAAATACCGCATCATGAGGGGTCGCCGTTTCCGCCATTGCCGTTCATCCATGAATCACGTATCTGGCGGCATCCTGGCACGGCGGGTTCAGCGCCGACAGCGGGCAAAAAAATTAATTACCCACTTTGCGCGCCGGCTCGCGCAGAGAGAAAGCGTCGTTCACCTCGCGAACCTCTCTTTACGAGCGAGATTCCATGATTCAGGCATGGCGGGCGGAGGCGAGCAGCGCCCCGACCAGCATAAACAGTGAACCAAAGACTTTGTTCAACGCCTTCATCTGCTTTGGCCCTTTGATCCATGCGGAAATGCGCTGCGCCAGGGTCGCATAGCCAATCATCACAATGATATCGACGACGATGGTGGTGACGCCCAGAACGAGATATTGCATCACCTGCGGCTGGTGCGGCAGGATAAACTGCGGAAACAGGGCGGCCAGAAAAACAATGCTTTTGGGATTGGTGAGATTTACGAACACCGCGCGCTGAAACAGTTTGCCGCGCGTCTGCGCCTTCGCCAGCGTATTCAGGTCGATCGCCCCTGCCGCCCGCCATTGCTGGATACCCAGCCAGATCAGGTAGGCGGCGCCGGCCCATTTTAGCACCTCAAAGGCCAGCACCGAGCGGGAGAAGAGAGTGCCGAGACCAACGCCAACCAGCACGATATGAATGGCCAGCCCGGTCTGCAAACCGGCAATCGACGCCGCCGCGCCGCGGTATCCGTGGTTAATGGAGGTGGTCATGGTATTAATCGCTCCGGAACCCGGCGACAGGCTGAGAATAATTGATGTCAGCAGGTAGGCGAACCACCACTCAATGGTCATGAGAAACTCCCTGATTGTCTGTTTTTATGCCACAATACGCTATTGTGTCAGCATTGTGTGATACACGGTAAAAAAACGATTTTCAGCGGTTAACAGGGGTGTAAACCCGATGTTTGGGCAGAAAAAGGACTGGGAAACACGAGAAAACGCGTTTGCGGCCTTTAGCATGGGGCCGCTGACGGATTTCTGGCGACAGCGCGAAGAAGCTGAATTTAAAGGCGTCGACGATGTACCGGTACGCTTTGTCCGCTTTTGCGCGCAACATAACGATCGTCTGGTGTTGATTTGCCCCGGGCGCATTGAAAGCTACGTGAAGTATGCTGAAGTGGCCTACGATCTCTTTCACTGCGGCTTTGACGTGATGATCATTGACCATCGCGGGCAGGGACGCTCGGGCCGCCTGCTCTCAGATACCCACCGCGGACACGTGGTTAACTTCAGCGACTATGTTGATGACCTGGCCGCGCTCTGGCAGCAGCAGGTGGTTCCTGGACACTGGCGAAAACGGTTTATCCTTGCTCATTCTATGGGCGGAGCGATTGCCACGCTTTTTCTGCAACGTTACCGGGCGCATTGCGATGCAATAGCGCTCTGCGCGCCGATGTTCGGGATTATCATTCGGCTGCCGGACTGGATGGTGCGCCATATTCTCGACTGGGCTGAGGGCCATCAGCGCATTCGCGAAGAGTATGCCATCGGCACCGGGCGCTGGCGGGCGCTGCCTTTTGCCGTTAACGTGCTGACGCACAGTCGGCAACGCTATCGTCGCAACCTGCGCTTCTATGCCGATGAGCCGCGGCTGCAGGTCGGCGGTCCGACCTGGCACTGGGTGCGTGAGGGCATGCTGGCCGGCGACGAAGTGCTGGCGAATGTGGAAAAAGATACCGCCCCGACGCTGCTTTTACAGGCGGAGGAGGAGCGGGTGGTCGATAATCTGATGCACGACCGCTATTGCGAATTACGGGCCGCTGCCGGCCATCCTTGTGAGGGCGGTAAACCGCTCGTCATTGAAGGGGCATATCATGAGATCCTTTTTGAAAAGGACGCTATGCGCTCAGTCGCGCTCAATGCCATCGTCGAGTTTTTCAATCGACATACTTAATCCGACGATAACGCTCGTCGCCCTGCTTAGAGGTTAACTTTTTTATGTACCAGGTTGTTGCGTCTGATTTAGACGGCACGCTGCTTTCCCCCGATCATTTCCTGACCCCCTATGCCAAAGAGACGCTGAAGCTGCTTACCGCCCGTGGGATCAATTTCGTCTTCGCCACCGGCCGTCACTACATCGACGTCGGGCAAATCCGCGATAATCTTGGCATCCGGTCGTACATGATCACCTCTAACGGCGCCCGCGTTCACGATAGCGATGGTCAGCAAATCTTTGCCCATAACCTCGATCGCGATATTGCCGCCGACCTGTTTGAGATCGTGCGTAACGACCCGAAAATCGTCACTAACGTTTATCGGGAAGACGAGTGGTATATGAACCGCCATCGTCCGGAAGAGATGCGCTTCTTCAAGGAGGCGGTGTTTAACTACAAGCTGTATGAGCCGGGCGAACTGGATCCGCAGGGGATCAGCAAAGTATTCTTTACCTGCGAGGATCATGAGCATCTGCTGCCGCTGGAGCAGGCGATGAACGCCCGCTGGGGCGATCGGGTGAACGTCAGCTTCTCCACCTTAACCTGCCTGGAAGTCATGGCGGGTGGGGTATCGAAGGGGCATGCGCTGGAGGCGGTGGCGAAGATGCTCGGCTACACTCTTTCCGATTGCATCGCCTTCGGCGACGGTATGAACGACGCTGAGATGCTGTCGATGGCTGGCAAAGGCTGCATCATGGCCAACGCCCACCAGCGGCTGAAGGATCTGCATCCGGAACTGGAAGTGATCGGCAGTAACGCCGACGATGCTGTCCCGCACTACCTGCGTAAGCTATACCTCGACTGAAAAAGATTGACGGCTGGCGAATAAGTGTCCAGTCGTCAACCTGACTCTTCGCTACAATGCCTGTTCTTTATCCAACGAGACGACCATTGTGGCGCTGTTAATTATCACCACTATCCTGTGGGCCTTTTCTTTTAGCCTGATTGGCGAATACCTGGCCGGTAGCGTCGACAGCTATTTTTCGGTACTGATGCGCGTGGGCCTGGCGGCGCTGGTGTTCCTGCCTTTCCTGCGCACGCGCGGCCAGTCGCCGCGCACGATCGTGCTCTATATGCTGGTGGGCGCGATGCAGCTAGGCATCATGTACCTGCTGGCTTTCCGCGCCTATCTCTATCTGACGGTCTCGGAATTTCTGCTGTTTACCGTGTTTACTCCCCTGTATATCACGCTGATCTACGACCTGCTCAGCGGACGTAAGCTGCGCTGGGGCTATCTGCTGAGTGCCGCGCTGGCGGTGCTGGGGGCGGCGATTATCCGCTATGACAAAGTCAGCGATCATTTCTGGACCGGGCTGTTACTGGTACAGCTGTCAAACCTCTGCTTCGCCATCGGTATGGTGGGGTATAAGCGTCTGATGGAGGTGCGTCCGATGCCGCAGCACAATGCCTTTGCCTGGTTCTATGTCGGGGCCTTTATCGTGGCGGTGGCGGCGTGGTTTATGCTCGGCAACGCCCAGAAGCTGCCGACCACCACGCTGCAGTGGAGCGTGCTGGTGTGGCTCGGCGTGGTGGCTTCCGGGCTGGGTTACTTTATGTGGAACTATGGCGCCACCCAGGTGGATGCCGGCACGCTGGGGATCATGAATAACGTCCATGTCCCCGCCGGGCTGCTGGTTAACCTTGCCATCTGGCAGGAGCAGCCGCACTGGCCGAGCTTTATTAGCGGAGCGTTGGTGATCCTGGCCTCGCTGTGGGTCCATCGCCGCTGGGTCGCTCCGCACTCCGGACAAACGGCAGATGATCGCAGGCGTGGTTCCGCGCAGAGCGAATAAACGCTTCGGTGACCGGTTGACGCTGTTCGCCATCGCGAACGGCCGCGTACAACCGGCTCCATAATCCCTCACCCAGGGTTTTGGTGACCACCAGGCCCTGGCGTTCAAAGCTTTCCACCACCCAGTGCGGCAGCGCGGCGATGCCCATCCGGGCAGCCACCATCTGAATCAACAACAGCGTGTTATCGACGCTTTTCAGCTGCGGGCTGATGCCGGCCGGCTGCAGGAAGTGGCGCCAGATATCGAGGCGCCCGCGCTGCACGGGATAAATCAACAGCGTTTCCGCGGCCAGATCCTCCGGGGTAACCAGCGTCTTCATAGCTAACGGATGCTCAGGCGCCAGCACCAGACGCACCTCAAAATCAAACATCGGCGAGTAGTGCAGGCCGCTGCGCGGCAGGATATCGGAGGTCATCACCAGATCCAGTTCGCCCTGCTGCAGCGCAGGCTGTGGATCGAAGGTGACGCCGGAATGGAAGTCGACCTCCACATGTGGCCAGCGGGCGCGGAAATTCTCCAGCGCCGGCGTCAGCCACTGAATACAGCTGTGACATTCGATAGCCAGCCTCAGCCGGGTCTGCTGTGGTTCGTTACAGTCCTGCAGGGCGCGAGCGATCTGCGGCAGCACCTGGTTGGCCAGCTGTAAGAGGATTTCCCCCTGAGGAGTAAAACGCAGCGGCTGGCTCTTACGCACAAAGAGACGAAAGCCAAGGCGCTGTTCCAGATCGCTGAACTGGTGAGACAAGGCGGACTGGGTCTGGTGCAGGGCCGCTGCCGCACCCGCCAGTGAACCGCTGTTCCGCAACGCTTGCAGCGTTTTCAGATGTTTAATTTCGATCATGAAAGTCCTTCACTTCGCCATGAGCAATTTGCGCTTGAGGAATATACAGTAACTGTCAATTATGGATGTGTAAACATCTGGACGTCTAAAACTCGTCATATTTCGACTTGCAGATGCGTTGGCTGCCTTGCTTACCCCAGTCACTTCCTTCAGTAAGCTCCTGGGGATGCGCATCGTTGCCGCCTTCCTGCAAGCCGAACTATTGAGAGTTTTTCTTCAGATTCAATGAAATAAGAGAGGAACAAAAATGACAATTATTAACCACACCCTCGGTTTTCCTCGCGTTGGCCTGCGCCGCGAGCTGAAAAAAGCGCAAGAGAGCTACTGGGCGGGCAACGCCACTCGCGAGGAACTGCTGGCGGTAGGCCGTGAGCTGCGCGCCCGTCACTGGGAGCAGCAGAAACAGGCGGGCGTTGATCTGCTGCCGGTGGGGGATTTCGCCTGGTACGACCATGTTCTGACTACCAGCCTGCTGCTTGGCAACGTGCCGGCTCGTCATCAGAACAAAGACGGATCCATCGACATCGATACCCTGTTCCGCATTGGCCGCGGCCGCGCGCCGACTGGCGAACCGGCCGCCGCTGCGGAAATGACCAAATGGTTTAACACCAACTATCACTATATGGTGCCGGAGTTCGTGAAGGGCCAGCAGTTCAAACTGAGCTGGACCCAACTGCTGGATGAAGTAGACGAAGCGCTGGCGCTGGGCCACAAGATCAAGCCCGTGCTGCTGGGGCCGGTAACCTATCTGTGGCTGGGTAAAGTGAAAGGTGAACCGTTTGACCGCCTGACCCTGCTGAATACCATCCTGCCGGTTTACCAGCAGGTGCTGGCCGAACTGGCGAAGCGCGGCATCGATTGGGTGCAGATTGATGAACCGGCGCTGGTGCTGGAGCTGCCGCCAGCGTGGCTGGAGGCCTTTCAACCGGCTTATGACGCCCTGCAGGGCCAGGTGAAGCTGCTGCTGACTACCTATTTTGAAGGCGTTAGCGACAATCTCGCGACCATTGCCGCGCTACCGGTCCAGGGGCTGCACGTCGATCTGGTGCACGGCAAAGATGATGTTGCCGAACTGCACAACCGCCTGCCGGCCGACTGGCTGCTGTCCGCGGGCTTGATCAATGGGCGTAACGTCTGGCGCGCCGATCTCACCGAAAAGTATGCGCAAATTAAAGACCTCGTCGGTAAGCGCGAGCTATGGGTCGCGTCATCCTGCTCTCTGCTGCATAGCCCGATCGATCTAAGCGTGGAGACGCGCCTTGATGCGGAAGTGAAGAGCTGGTTTGCCTTCGCGCTGCAGAAATGCGGTGAGCTGGCGCTGCTGCGCGATGCGCTGAACAGCGGCGATACAGCGGCGATTACCGAGTGGAGCGCGCCAATCCAGGCCCGTCGCCTTTCGACCCGCGTGCACAACGCGGAGGTGGAAAAACGGCTGGCGGCGATCACTGCTCAGGACAGCCAGCGCGCCAGCCCCTATGAGGTTCGCGCGCAGGCACAGCGCCAGCGCTTTAACCTGCCGAAATGGCCGACCACCACCATCGGGTCATTCCCGCAAACGACCGAGATCCGCGGCCTGCGCCTGGACTTCAAAAAGGGTAACCTTGACGCCAGTCATTATCGGACGGGGATTGCGGAACATATTAAGCAGGCGATCGTCGAGCAGGAGCGGTTAGGTTTAGACGTACTGGTGCACGGGGAGGCCGAGCGGAACGACATGGTGGAATACTTCGGCGAACATCTGGACGGTTTTATCTTCACGCAAAACGGCTGGGTGCAGAGCTATGGTTCCCGCTGCGTGAAGCCGCCGGTGGTGATCGGCGACGTCAGCCGTCCGCAGGCGATCACCGTCGACTGGGCGAAGTATGCGCAGTCGCTGACCGACAAGCCGGTGAAAGGGATGCTCACTGGACCGGTGACCATTCTGTGCTGGTCCTTCCCGCGGGAGGATGTCAGCCGTGAAACCATCGCGAAACAGATTGCGCTGGCCCTGCGTGATGAAGTGGCGGATCTGGAGGCGGCGGGGATCGGCATCATCCAGATTGATGAGCCGGCGCTGCGCGAAGGGTTACCGCTGAAGCGCAGCGACTGGGATGCCTATCTGCAGTGGGGTGTGGAAGCCTTCCGCCTTAATGCTGCGGTCGCCAAAGACGACACGCAGATCCATACTCACATGTGCTATTGCGAGTTCAATGACATCATGGACTCCATTGCCGCGCTGGACGCTGACGTGATCACCATTGAAACCTCGCGGTCCGATATGGAGCTGCTGGAGTCGTTCGAAGCGTTCGAGTACCCCAATGAGATCGGGCCGGGAGTATATGATATTCACTCGCCAAACGTGCCGAGCGTGGAGTGGATCGAAGCGCTGCTGAAGAAAGCCGCGCAGCGTATCCCGGTGGAGCGACTGTGGGTTAACCCGGACTGCGGCCTGAAAACTCGCGGCTGGCCGGAAACCCGCGCCGCGCTGGCGAATATGGTGCAAGCGGCGCAGAACCTGCGCCAGGCATAGGCTAATAAAAACGCCAGCAGTGTCGCTGGCGTTTATTCGATTATTTCACAGAGTACGGCATGTGGCAGGATCTGAAGACATGATGGCCCGCCAGGGAGTCAGTGGTGCGCAATGCCGCAATTTTTCCGAAAATTATAAAATATTGTTCACGCTTTTTTTAATTGGCGCATCTTCATTTAATTATCTAACGAAATTAAATAAGTAGTACTTATTTTTCAGGAGCTTGGTGTATTTTTCTCGCTATGAGAAAGTTATTTTCTTATTCCCGCATCGTTTTTCTCACTCTCAATAATATTTCCCCCTGATTAAAGACAGACATTAACGGTACCACCCGCACGTCTGGTGGGCAGGAGGCGACGGCTCTTGCTCAAATATTCACGGGGCACCTTTTTTCCAAAATCCAATACGCCTTCGTTATGTTTTTATTTTTGAGGTTACTCACAAAAAGTATAATATTATATTGTTATAACAAATGGAGATAACAAAGAAAAGGAACCTCTGTATGGACTACAACATGGTGGGGGACGCCATCGTTAAGCACTGTGGCGGGCTCGCTAATTTTATTCATGTCACCAACTGTATGACCCGGGTAAGAATGACCATCGCCGATACATCCCTGGTGGATATGACTGCCTTGAAAGCGATCGAGGGGGTATTAGGCGTTGTCGAAGACGATACCCTGCAGGTGATCGTTGGTCCGGGGAAATCGACAAAAGTGGCTGGGGTTATTAATGCTCGTTTAAAGGGTCAGCCAGACAGCGGAGAGGCGTTAAGCGCCGTTGAGCAAAAAGCGAAAACAGCACGTGAAAAAGCCAAAAAACAGACCCGGACTAAAGTCATACTCAAACATATCGCCAATATTTTTGTTCCCATTCTGCCCGCGCTGATTGCAGCCGGGATTTTAATGGGACTGAACAATGTGATATTCAACTCGGCAGCGTCCTGGGCGTTAACCCATCATGTTGCTTCAGTGGGCGATCTTTCCCCGACTCAGGTGGTACTCGATCAGCGCCATCTTTTGGGTCTAAGCCAGTTTCTTGATATCGTCTCGAAAGCGCTATTTGGCTTTTTAGCCATCTATGCGGGGGTAACGTCGGCACGAGAGTTTGAAGGTAACCTGATTCTGGGTGGCCTGCTGGGCGCCATTACCATCATGCCGCAGGTGACGACCTTCGGACTGATCCCCGGGCAGGGTGGCCTTATCGGTGTGATCTTTGCCGTCTGGTTAATGTGCCTGCTGGAGAAACCAGTACGTCGATTTGTTCCTGATATTGTCGATGTTGTCGTCACGCCAACGCTGGTGCTGTTGGTCATGGCGGCAGCCCTCCTTTTTATTATTATGCCCGCGGCCGGTATTGTGTCTAACGGGATACTCAGCGGTCTGAACGGCCTACTGGAGCATGGCGGTATTGTCGCTGGCTTTGTGCTTTCGGCGCTGTTCCCCTTCCTGATATCGCTAGGTTTGCATCATGGTTTGTTCCCGATCCACCTCGAGATGATTAACGCCACTGGCCATGCCCCTCTGTTTGCTATTCAAATCATGTCTAATGCCGGGATGGTCGGCGCGGCGACAGCGGTTCTCTTGCTGACGCGCGATCCGGTGATGAAGAAGATTGCCAGGGGGGCGATCCCAACCTCCATTCTGGCGGTGGGTGAACCGACAATATTTGGCGTCAATATCCCCGCAGGATTTGCGTTTATTACCGGCTCTATTGGCGCCGGTTTCGGTGGGGTAATGGTGGTACTGCTTGGCGTATCCACAAACGGGGTCGGCGCGGCGGGGCTGTCAGCACTTCCGCTGATTGCTGATGGGAAATATCTTCAGTACATCCTGGCATGGCTGGTTGGCTGTGCAGCGGCTTTTGCTTTGACTTACATCGTCGGCAAAGTTCGCGGTTACGATAAAGAAACGGTGTGAAAAAAGGACTCATGCATGAAAGCAATTATGTTGATGTTTGATTCGCTTAACAAACGTCTGTTGTCAGCTTATGGAAGCGATCGCGCTATCACGCCGAATTTCCAGCGCTTAAAAGAACGCACGGTACGCTTTGATAATTTTTATGTTGGCAGTATGCCCTGTATGCCTGCCCGCAGAGAGTTACATACCGGGCGCTACAACTTTCTCCATCGGGGCTGGTCGCCGCTGGAACCGTTTGATGATTCCATGCCGGAAATACTGAAGAAAAACGGGATTCACACCCACCTGGTGACCGATCATAAGCACTATTGGCGGGATGGCGGAGCAACCTACCACTCTCGCTACAGTACCTATGAGTTTATTCGCGGGCAGGAAGGGGATGCCTGGAAAGGTGTCGTTGATAAACCTGAATATCGCTACGAGTCAGGGGAACCTGAGGAGATCAAGCAGCGCCGTATCACCAGCCGGGTCCAGCATCAGATTAACGTACAGTTTATGCAGAATGAGGAGGATCACCATCTGGCGCGGACAATCAATAAAGGTCTGGAGTTTATTGATACCAACCATGCCAGCGATAACTGGTTCCTGCAGTTAGAGTGTTTTGATCCTCACGAGCCCTTCTTCGTACCGGAAAAATATCTGCGGATGTACGGGATTGATGATCCCTCACAGTTCGACGGGTGGCCACCTTACTATTTCGTGACGGAAAGCCCGGAGCGGAAAAGCGTCATCCAGAAATACTATATGGCCCTGCTGACGATGGTGGACGCCTACGTGGGTAAAGTGCTGGACTATATGGATCATTACGATCTATGGCAGGACACGATGCTTATCGTCAATACGGATCATGGGTTCCTGCTTGGCGAGCATGAATGGTGGGGGAAAAACATCATGCCACTGTATAACGAAGTGGCCAATATACCCTGCTTTATCTGGCATCCACAGCATGGTTGCGCGGGAGAGTCACGGCAGGCGCTGGCGCAGACGATTGATATACCGGCGACGCTGCTTGATAGCTTTGGGCTGCCCAAACCGCAAGATATGCAGGGGGTATCTTTACTGCCGGTACTGCGTGATGACACGCCGGTCCGAAATTACGCGCTGTTTGGCTATCATGGCTGCCACATCAATATTACCGATGGCCGCTACGTCTATATGCGCGCCCCAGTCACTCAAGGTGTGAGCGGTTTGTACGAATATACCTTGATGCCTACTCGTATTAATCGACGCTTTACGCCGAGCGAATTACAGGGCATGACGCTGCATCCCCCATTCGGTTTTACCAAGGGATGCAAGGTACTGAAGATCCCTGCGGAGTCTGTAATGACGCGCGGGGCAGATCGATTTGGTCATCGTCTTTACGACCTGCACGACGATCCGCTGCAGCAAACGCAAAGCCGTGATACTGCCGCAGCAGAACGTCTCTGCAGCAGCATGAAAGCGATGATGGCGCAGAGCGACGCGCCATCGGAGCTGTACCCACGCTATGGCCTGGAGGATGCTGGAGGGCCATTGTTAGGGTTGGATCCGCATCTGTTGCCTGAACTGGCCGCCTTTGCGCCAGTTTTCCGCTACGGTCTCTTTGCGCTATTGCAACATCTGGAAGGGAGTGGCCAGACAGAACTGATGGCGCAGCTCCAGTCCACCAGCCAGCCAGGCTGGACGACAGAAAATTTGTGGGCCTTCGTCCAGAACGAGGTTCCGCAGGAGCAGCATCAAAGCGTGTACTATAAAATGGCGTTAGAAATGAGGCTTGATTAAGCCGTATCCCCGGCTCAGGCCGGGGAAAAGGAGTAGGGGAACAATGAAAGAAGAACTGGATTATTCGCCAGGAGCCAAACCGCTCTATGCTCAGTTGCACGATATTTTGCTGGGAAAACTGAAAGCCGGAGAATACAAAAAGAACGATGTGCTGCCCACTGAGGCTGAGTTTGAAGAGATCTTTGGCGTCAGCCGTATCACTGCCCGTCGTGCGCTCGCCGAGCTGGCCGCCAAAGGGTTGGTAAAACGACAGGCCGGCATTGGCACCATGGTGATCAGCACTTCAGAGAAGCAGGAGGTGAAGGCCCGGATACGGCTGGTTGATGGGCAACAGCAGCATCCCATTGAACGTAACAATCTCAAGCTGGAGCAACTTGTGCCGCCAGGGGGAGTTGCTCAGGCGTTTGAACTTAATGACGATAAGACACCGCTGTGGTTGTTAACCCGCACCATCTACCGACAAAACGAGCAGCCTGCGCAAGTGAACTACATCTGGCTAACGACGCGTCTGCAACATCTTACGCTTGATGCACTGAAGAATGGCCTTTACAGCATGCTGGAAAATAATAATGAAAATATTGAAAGTTTCCAGGATGTTATTACCGCCGAGATGCCCACGGAAGACGATTGTCGCATCTTGCATATTGATACTCGTGAGCCGCTGTTGGTGAAAACCCGAAAGGGTTACAACGATCGTGGGGAATTGGTGGAATTCAGCATCGCGAAGCATATTGCAAGTTGCTATCAATATATTGTTGAGAATAGTCGATGAGCTGGCTGACACAGGGAAAGGATCCCGACTATCGTTTCTCTCTTGCGAATGAACGTACGTTTCTGGCATGGATCCGCACCGCGCTGGCCTTTATGGCTGCCGCGATAGGCATCGATCAGCTCGCGGAAAATCTGGCGCCCTCAATGGTTAAGGAATTACTGGTGTGCGCGTTGGGCATCACGGCGGCGATTCTCGCGTGGTACGCCTATCTTCGCTGGTCCGGGAATGAACGCGCCATGCGCGATGACGCGGCGCTGACCTACCCTCGTCTATTGATTTGGTTAAGTGCAGGTTTAGCGGCGGTGATGATGATGACATTGGGAGTGATGCTTCTGCTATGACGTTGTCTCTCCGCACACGTGATCCTGGCCTGCAACCGGAGCGTACCGCGCTTGCCTGGCAGCGGACTCTGTTTTCGGTTTTTGTTCTGGCACTAGCCTCGACGCGTTTTGGTTTCGCCCGCGGCGACCTGGTTTCCGGGGGGATTGCCGGTATCGCTCTCGGGCTAACCGTTATACTGGCGATCGTCGTGCGAAATCAGCAGCGTCAGGTTGGCGGAAACACAGCATTAACGACATTTGCTTCCGTCATGATAAAACGCTTGTTGAGTGTCGTACTCGGCTTAGAAGCTATTTCGTTGGTGCTATCCGCGGTCTTGAGCCTGTTAAGGGAAGGAGTCGTTTAGATGGAATTAGCGGGTTGCCAGGTGATGGCGAAACCGACGGGATCGGTGTGTAATATCGATTGTACCTACTGTTTTTATCTGGAAAAAGAAGCACTGTATCCGGAACGAAACAAAAACTGGCGGATGTCGGATGAGACACTGGAGTGTTACATTCGCCAGCATATTGAGGCCCAGATGGGAGAGACGGTGACCTTCGCCTGGCAGGGGGGCGAACCGACTATGATGGGGTTGCCATTTTTCCGCCGGGTGGTTGCACTAAGTAACCAATATGCCAGGGGCAAGAAGATAGAACACGCGCTGCAAACCAACGGTATGCTCGTTGATGAAGAGTGGGCACGTTTCTTTGCCGAGGAGCATTTTCTGGTTGGCATCTCCATTGATGGGCCAGCACATCTCCATAATCAGTACCGTGTTAATCGTGCCGGTAAAGGTACTCACGATAAAGTGATGGCGGCGATTGCACTTCTCAAAAAGCATCGCGTTGAGTTCAATACGTTGACCGTAGTGGGTAAACATAATGTGGGGCACCCGCGGGAAGTCTATGATTTCTTGCTTGCCACGGGTTCACGTCATATTCAGTTTATCCCCCTGGTTGAACGCGTCAGTAGCGACGAATCATCACTCCTGCAGTTGGTTATGCCGGGAGAAAGCGCCGCCAGGCTTGCTTCCTGGACCGTGCCATCATGGCAGTTTGGCGATTTCCTGAATCAGATATTCGATATCTGGATCCGGCGCGATGTCGAGCGCGTTATTGTGCAGATGTTTGAGGTCGCCCTGGCGGCGTGGATGGGCCAGCCCCCGGTTTTGTGTGTTCATTCGCCAACGTGCGGCCACGCTTTTGCCCTGGAGTCGAATGGCGATCTCTACAACTGCGACCACTATGTTTATCCCGAGCATAAGCTGGGTAACATTCATCATTCGGACATTAAGACGCTCAATAACAGCGAACAGGCGATAGCCTTTGGTCAGGCGAAAAGGGAGACGCTAACGGCGGAGTGCCGAAGCTGCGAATTTCGCTTTGTTTGCCACGGTGGCTGTCCCAAACATCGTTTTGCGGTTTCGCCGAGCGGCCATCCAGGGCACAACTATCTGTGTGCCGGTTATAAACACTTTTTCCAGCACATCACGCGGTATATGAATGTCTGTCAGCAGTTGCTGGAAGCAGGGTATCCGCTGGCGGCAATAATGCCATGGCTTGCTGACGAGGAGCGAAAGCCGTCGAAGACGCGTTCTCGAAACGAACCATGCCCCTGCGGCAGCGGTAAAAAATATAAAAAGTGCTGCGGGGCGCAGCATTGAGATTGTGGACAAATGGGGTCACAGCCCTCTGCGATCCGGTAGCCCGGGTAAGGCGTTAGCCGCGACCCGGGATTTGCATCACTCAGATTCCGGCCTCTCATCAACGATATGGTTACGCAGGCAGCCGATCTTCTCAATTTCCACTTCAATGATATCGCCGTCCCGCAAAAACAGCGGCGGGGTACGCTTTTTCCCCACACCGCCCGGCGAGCCGGTCAGAATAACGTCCCCCGGGGTCAACAGACAGAAGGTACTGATGTAGGCAATCAGCTCGGGGACGTGGTGGATCATGCTGGAGGTATTGTCGTTCTGCACTTCCATCCCGTTAAGCCGGGTTTTGATATCCAGCGCATTCGGATCGGCGATTTCATCCCGCGTCACCAGCCAGGGGCCGAAGCCGCCGGTCGACGGCCAGTTTTTCCCGGCGGTAAACCAGGCGTGCTGCCAGTCGCGGGCGGAGCCGTCCATATAGCAGCTGTAGCCAGAGACATGTTCCAGTGCCCGTCCGACGGGAATATTGCGCCCGCGTTTGCCAATTACCAGCGCCAGCTCGCCTTCATAATCAAACTCGTGGCTGGCGGCTGGTTTAATGATCTCGCCCAGATGCCCGCACTGGGAATCGGGGAAACGGATAAACAGCGTCGGATCGGGATCCTGTTCATTAAACTCCAGCCGTTTTGCCTGATAGTTCATCCCGACGCAGAGGATCTTCTGCGGGTCGGGGATCAGCGGCAAAAACGCGATCTCATCGAGGGTATAATCGACTGGCATATGTGCCAGCATTTCTGCCGGGATATTGTCCATTGCCGCCAGAAAAGATTTCAGCGATGGATATTGCAGAAAATGCCGGGTTAAATCGACAACGCCATCCTCCCGCAGCAAACCATAGCTGGGTATGTTGCTTACGCAAAAACTGAGTAATTTCATTAATAACTCTTTGGTTACTCTTCAGAAAACTGAGGGCCGACCGGAAAGTGGACTAAAAAGCCTGTGGTGATGAGCAGTTCACTCAGCCCGCAGAACCCGGCGCCCCGGAGGGCGGCTTCATCATCAAGGGAGACGAGTACGCGGCCCCCTTTTTCACCCAGCACGCCGCCCTGCCAGAGAACCCTTTGCGCCTGATCCTGCAACCAGGATGACTCACTCTTCCAGGCCAGGATATGTAGCAGAGTTTGACGGAGGGCAACATCGTCGCTATGCCCGTCGCGACGCAGGCGTGACCAGACCGGCAGCGTCACGCTACGCATGGTATCAATGAGATCGGGCAGATCCGCCGTCAGGCCGGGTGCATGACGAAAGCGTCGCAGCACGTCGTCGCAGAGCGGGTTCTGCGCCAGAGGCTGCTGTTGGGCAAGGCGTAGCCTGGCGGCAGCGTAGACCGGCTCTGTGAGTATCGTCGCCCTTCGGGTCGTGTCGCTGGCTGGCAGCCTGAGGATTTTCAGACCGGAGGCCAGTTTACAGACCTGCTGCAACGACTGATGAAGGTAGCCGGCCAGCATCGTTCTGTTAATCCGGACGGCAGTATGTTCAGCTATTATTGTTTCAGACATCTCTGTCTCCTTATGAGAAATCTCCGCGGCCGGTATGCCAGCCGCGGGAACAGGCTGGCCTACATCGCCAGCACGTACTTGAGCATCA
>NZ_KV792535.1:0-746 GCF_001808265.1 Klebsiella sp. HMSC16A12 | reverse complement strand
CCGCCTGTGATTCCAGTCCCGGGATCGCTAGCTTAGAGCTCCGTCTAATTTAGAAGGAGTTCTGTTCATGGAAAATGCTGCCAACTGGCGAACTGAATCGCGTACCGTCTATTCCAGTGACTTCAAACTTCGGATGGTCGAACTGGCTTCACGACCAGATGC
The DNA here is from genome assembly GCF_001808265.1 of Klebsiella sp. HMSC16A12. Taxonomy (NCBI): domain Bacteria; kingdom Pseudomonadati; phylum Pseudomonadota; class Gammaproteobacteria; order Enterobacterales; family Enterobacteriaceae; genus Klebsiella; species Klebsiella sp. HMSC16A12. The sequence goes on along the minus strand of NZ_KV792535.1, from coordinate 584 downwards.
CAACGTCGCACAACTGGCGCGGGAACATGGCGTTGATAATAATCTCATTTTTAAGTGGCTACGCCTCTGGCAGAGAGAGGAGCGAATCTCTCGTCGAATGCCTGCAACTATCGTGGGGCCGGTGGTACCTCAATCTCTTCCGGCTTCTCCGACTCTGTTGTCCGTCGACGTTATCAACGACCCGTTGCCCGCAGCAGAGAATGACACTCTGTGTACGTTCTCCTCCGCTCACGCCAGCGCCACTTCCTGTCATGTTGAGTTCCGCCACGGCAAAATGACGCTGGAGAACCCGTCGTCAGAGTTGCTGACTGTGCTGATCCGCGAACTGACCGGGAGGACACAATGATATCCCTCCCGTCAGGCACCCGCATCTGGCTGGTCGCCGGGGCCACGGATATGCGTAAATCCTTCAACGGGCTGGGCGAACAGATACACCACGTTCTGGATGAGGATCCCTTCTCCGGCCATCTGTTTATCTTCCGGGGACGCCGTGGCGATACCGTGAAAATACTCTGGGCTGATGCTGATGGTCTGTGCCTGTTTATCAAACGCCTGGAAGAGGGACAGTTCGTCTGGCCTGCTGT
>NZ_KV792534.1:0-3246 GCF_001808265.1 Klebsiella sp. HMSC16A12 | reverse complement strand
AAACACTATCAGTAAGTTGGAGTCATTACCCTTTCTGACTACTTATTGGCCGAGGAAATATTCATGATCCATTCAATAGCATTAGGTGTTCTGATCCAAGGTTTAATATTATGGTTTATATAATCAATTGCTTCATCCATTTCACCTAACGTGATATATCCACTGTTAGACTTTGGTTGTAATTTGCACTTTGATAACAAGCTTGGGATGTGCTTATTAGAGCTAATAGCTGCTTTAGCGATATCATCGGCATCGGGGGATGACTGTCTGTAGGCGAGGAGGGCGCGTGTATACTGAAGAAACGGGCGCATATCACCTGAATAATCATCCAGTAGCACGCTCAGATCATCCACCATTTCGAGTTCAAGATAATAGTTCGCTAATAAATGACGAATCCCCTGGTTGTCGTTCGGGTTTAGCTTGAGCATTTCGTGGCAATGAGACATGGCCGGGTAGAAATTACCTGACTCCCATAGGGCATCAGCCAATGCTGCTTTTGCTCTCATATATGGACGCGTTTCGACAAATCCCCAGAAATTGCCCGCAAATTCCTGAAAATCTTCACCCAGTGCGACACTGGCCGCATATAAAGCCGTCTCCAGAGTACCGATTTTTGACTCAGGGGGCTCTTCGGATATCTCGCAGTAGAATGAGTATGCGTCAGCACAGAGCGGGGATTTTTTGATAGCTTTTCTGATGAGTTTCAGCACAACGTCCAGGTCATCAGTTTCCCAGGCATCGAACATAAATTCCTGAGCCGCAGCCAGATCCAGCTGTAATTGCTCAGAACTGACGGCATTTTTATATAAATCAACGCGCTTTTTAGTCGGGAATTTAATCATCTCAAGTATCCTTTTGGGAGCTCACCGTTACCTGCTACTTCATAGCACTGATGGTCGATTCTACCGCTTTGAACTTGCCACAAACAAGTTCGGGTCTGCCAGAACGGGATTGATCGCCCGGAGTTGTTCCTGGATGCGCACCTGAGCTTTACGGCTGGGCGATTTTTTGCTTCGTTCCCGTTTGCCTTCGTTTTCCCGTTCATCCTGTTTTACCTGAGCCAGTCTGAGTACAGTCCCGAGACGTTTGTTATCAACAATCTGCCCCTGGTCGACACAGGCCAGTTTATCAAATGCCTGGCACTCAAGGCTCCGATGTCCGTAGTGGAAGGCGAGGGTGCCATCGGGATAATCCAGCACTTTAATTTTCTCACCGGCAAGACGGCTATTTTCTTCTGTCGGGTCCATGAGATAAAGGATCTTATCGTACTGGAAGGTCAGTGATTTCGACACGGTACGGACATCATGCCAGGCAAAGATGTCTCTTAACTCATCGGGGTTTTCCTTCACCGGACGATGTAAATCTTTGGGGAACCTGACCGGACGTGAGAATCGGCGGTTAAAGTCTGCAATGAAAGTGGCAAGCCAGGCATTTGCTGCCTCAATGCCGGTAATTCCTTCCAGACGCATTTCTTTGATCAGTCGATCCTGAAGAGTCTGATTCGCACGTTCCACGCGGCCTTTAGCTTCAGAGCTGTTGGCACAGATAAGCTCGATTGCCAGGTCATAAAGCACACGTCCGAACTGGGAAACAGTGGTATTGCGATTCTCTGGACCACTGACGCGAAATATTGCGTGTTTGTCACTGTACAGTGATACCGGCTTCCCATGCTGCTCAATGTATTCCCGGGTAGCCAGCATGTAGTCAAAGGCTGTTTCTGATTCGCTGAACCGCAAATGCATCAGACGGCCGGTGGCATCATCGATAAAGACCAGCAGGCAGCATTTTGGTGCACGGCCTTCAAACCAGTCATGGTGGGAGCCGTCGATCTGGATCAGTTCCCCCAGGCAATCACGTCGATGCCGGGGTTGATAAACCCGTGACTTGCGTCGGGCATGTGGGATCCAGATTCCGTCAGACGTCATCCAGTTGCGGACGGTCTCGATTGAAAGCCGGATATTATGGCGCTCTCTGAGCTTTTCTGCGGCCAGTGTGGGTCCAAAGTCACTGTAGTTTTCACGTATCAGCGTGAGTACACGCATTTTGAGAGATTCGGTCAGCCGACGGTTGCTGGGTTTACCGCGTTTGCGGCTGACAAGTCCTTCAGCACCTGAAACCCGGTAACGATTAATAAGCCGTTGCGCCTGACGTTCTGAAATGCCAAGCTGTGATGCTGCATCACGACGGCGCAGACGCTTTTCACAAACTGCCTGTATCACCGGTAAACGGTGGATCTCTTTATCTGACATGGTCACCAACATGCGTTGAGTCCCTTAGAATTGCATTCAGTTTAGCTTACTCTAAGGTGACATTTCTATCTGGATAAAAAGTGACATTACTAAATGGTTATAACAAAATTTGTCAAGGCTCAATTGAAATGTCCGTTATCCAGCTCAATTAAAATGACCACTTTGATCTCTCATTCTCTTTACTGATAGACTTTCCTCCGACTGAAACAACAGGATGATTGAGCCCATGCTTCGATACGAGTTAACGCCGAACAATGCAGGTTTTATACTGTGGGGAGATTCAGAAGCCCTGAATGAATTACATGAACTCATTCATTACATCGTGGATGAAAGCCCACTGATTAAAGTTAAAGACGGATTTATGTTATCCCTTGCCTATGATATTCGTAAAGCACGGGAAGGTAATCGTCGTGTTGAGCAACATCAGTATGATCAACATGATACATATAAGCTTTATGGTGTTGAGCTTTTATGGCCTCTGGTCCTGGTACAGTCCTCAATACTCAGAAACTCAATGGGTTATATTCAGACAGACAAAAACCAGCTGTCTGTCATGTATGCCTTTGAATACCTGATAGAATCAGCATTAACAGAGTCTGAGAGAACAACGTCGAATGATATTATGCTAACAGTAAAATATGCATCAGACTCTGATTTTAATTTCATTGAGGATAATATTGACAGCAGGTGCTGCTATTTTATCAGCCTATCTCCGGAGCAAAGAAAAAAGCAGTTAATCAGTATTGTTCGTTCTTTTCATTCATTATGGGGTAAGTATGCCCGTGAAAAGCAGGACATAAAGATGCTGAACGAAATGAATAATACATCATGGGTCTGGCCGGACAATATCAACTGGTGAGCAACCACTGTCCGGCCAGTGAGTACCATCAGCGGGCTCTTTTACCAAAAATGTCCTCTGAACGTGACTGAAGCTGTTTGAGTGCTTCGAGCATGTCATCATTATCCAGTGAGCGCTGGGATTTCTTCCCTTCCTGCT
>NZ_KV792533.1:0-1562 GCF_001808265.1 Klebsiella sp. HMSC16A12 | reverse complement strand
GTTAATTTATGCATTCATACGAGGACCGGATCCGGGCCGTCGAACTCTATTACCGGTACGGAAAGAAAGCCTCCGTTGTCGTCATGGAGTTGGGATATCCTTCCACAAAACAGCTGGGCCGTTGGGTTCGGATTTATGAAGAGAAGGGCGATTTACCCAGGGAATTAAAACCAAGAGAACGCTATTCACGTACACAGAAAATTGCTGCTGTTGAGCATTATCTTACTCACGGTGGTTGCCTGTCGTACACTCGCCGAGCCATCGGCTACCCCAGTAACGAAATTCTAAAGCGCTGGATTGAAGAGTTTTACCCAAATGCGCGTCCCCTGGTCATTCGCTCAGGCACAAGCAAATGCTTCAGCCCGGAAGAGAGGTCTCAGGCCGTCCGGGAGCTCTGTAACCGACGTGGAACCGCGCGTAAAGTTGCACAAAGCATAGGCGTCAGCGTCCCGGTCCTGTACAAATGGAAGAAAGACCTTATCAGTGACGAGGCTTATCAATCCATGCGCAAACGAAAGGCAGCCCCTCAAGATAAAAATCAGGATGCTTTACTCGGTGAAATCCAGCGACTCAGGCAGCAGGTTCATCAGCTGCAGCTCGAACGTGACATACTGACAAAGGCGAATGAACTGATAAAAAAAGATCTGGGCATCAGCTTTCTGACACTGAAAAACAGGGAGAAAACCCTGATAGTTGATGCCCTTAAGAAAAAGTACCCCGTTGCTGAGTTGCTAAGCGTTCTGCAACTTGCCCGCAGCTGTTATTTTTACCACAAAGCCAGCAAACGTCAGTGCGATAAGTATGCGGAAATACGCGTGATCATGGCCGATATCTTTGAGGAGAATTACCGCTGTTACGGCTACCGGCGCCTTCACGCGATGCTTCGCGGTAACAACAGGGTTATTTCTGAAAAGGTTGTCCGCAGACTGATGGCAGAAGAGCAGCTCGTTGTTAAGCGCACCAGGCGACGACGATACAACTCTTACTGTGGCGAAATCGGCCCGGCACCGGAAAATTTACTCGCCCGGGATTTTAGTTCCTGCAGGCCAAATGAGAAGTGGCTGACCGATATTACGGAGTTCCAGCTTCCGGCTGGAAAAGTCTATCTGTCGCCGGTTATCGACTGCTTTGATGGCCAGGTTGTAAGCTGGTCGATAGGAACACGCCCGGACGCGACGCTGGTGAATACGATGCTCGATGAAGCACTCGATACGCTCAACGAACATGATAAACCGGTAATACACAGCGATCGTGGTGGCCATTACCGGTGGCCGGGCTGGCTCGATCGTATCAACACCTCCGGACTTATAAGGTCCATGTCGCGCAAAGGATGCTCGTCGGATAATGCTGCGTGTGAAGGCTTCTTTGGGCGTATCAAAAACGAAATGTTCTATGGCAGAAACTGGACTGGTATCACGCTGGAAAAATTTATCTGCTTCCTGGACAGGTACATACGCTGGTATAACGAGAAACGTATCAAGCTATCATTAGGTGCAATGAGTCCGGTGAAGTACCGGCAGCATCTTGGGATCACAACATAACAGTCCAGGAAAACATCCGCA
>NZ_KV792532.1:0-1298 GCF_001808265.1 Klebsiella sp. HMSC16A12 | reverse complement strand
AGTGAACGCTGTGATTTCTTCCCTTCCTGCTTGGGCCGTCGACGGGAAGGACCGTCACCGGCAGGAATTGACTGAGAACGTGTGTTATCCCGTTTACTCTGTACCAGACCGATGAACTCCAGAGTACGGCCAAGACGTTTGTTATCAACAACCGCGCCCTGGTCGATTTCTGATAGCCTGTCATAGGTGGAGTAGGGAAGTACCACGCCATTCAGGCGCAACTCTTTCTTACCATCAGGATAGTGGTAAACGTCGATGTATTTGCCAATAGCACGACGACTGAATTCGCTATCTTCGATCAGATACAGCATTTTATCGTACTGGATCGTAAGCGATTTTGAGACTTTACGTTTTTCACGAAAAGTAAAAATGAGGCCCAGGTCTTCATCGTGTTCGACAGCACGATGTACGTCAAAGTCATGTCTTGGCACTTTACCAAAACGACGATTGTAGTCTGCCATATAGGCTTCAGCGAAGGCATTTGCAGCCTCCATTGAATTTATGCCCTGTAACCGTAACTCTTTTACCAGACGGTCCTGTAAAGTCAGATGCGCCCGCTCAACACGGCCTTTAGCTTCACTGGTTTCAGCACAGATAGTCTGGATGTTCAGTTCGTGCATCGCACGACCAAACTGAGTGTGTCCATCTCCGCCCGTAGCATGCTTATTGTTAACGCGAAAAACACCGGCTTTATCGCTGTAAAGCGCCAGCGGTTTGCCATGTTTATTAATATAACGACGTGTGGCTTCGAAATAAGAAAACGTGGACTCAGACTTGACGAACAAAAGCTCCATGATTTTGCTGGTAGCGTCGTCAACATAGACCAGCGCGGTACAGGCAGGCCCATGGCCTTCAAACCAGTCATGGTCACAGCCATCGATTTGTATCAGCTCACCAGTACATGGACGCCGATAGCGTGGCTGAGGGATCCTTGCAGCACGTTGTTTACGTGGAATCCACAAGCCAGCCCGGACCATTATGCGCCGTACAGTTTCTTTGCCGAGAGACAGTCCGTGTAGTTCTTCGAGCTTTTCTCGTGCCAGAGTGGGCCCGAAATCAGCGTAACGCGTCCTGATAAGTTCCAGTGCCTGATCTGCCAGTCCTGGCAACAATTGGCGGTTACCACGCATCCCACATCGACGGCTGGCCATACTAAGTGGACCGCCTTCACGATAACGCACAATAAGCCGACGGCATTGCCTGTCGCTGATACCGAGGTGTTCAGCAGCGCGACGTGTTGTCATACGACGTTCGATGACATCCTGAATAATCTTGACCCGGTTGATCTCTTTCAAAGT
>NZ_KV792531.1:0-36881 GCF_001808265.1 Klebsiella sp. HMSC16A12 | reverse complement strand
CCGCGGCCCCGGCAACTCAACGGGTGATGGTTAAAAAATTAAACAGGTGAAGGAGAATAATATGCGTTTAGCATCCCGATTTGGACTTACTCATTCCATTCGTCAGGAACGCCCACTGACTAACGATGAATTGGTCAAGGTTGTACCTTCTGTGTTTTCAGAAGAAAAGCATAATTCACGTAGTGATCGCTATACCTATATTCCAACCATTACACTGCTGGATAAATTACGTGAAGAAGGTTTCCAGCCATTTTTTGCCTGTCAGTCACGAGTAAGGGATGAGGATAAACGGGGGCATACTAAGCATATGGTAAGACTTCGCCGTGAAGGGGCCAATAAAGGAACAGAAGTACCCGAAATTATTCTTCTTAACTCGCATGATGGATCGTCCAGCTATCAAATGATACCGGGTATGTTCCGTTTTGTATGCACAAATGGCCTTGTATGCGGTACGTCGTTTGGCGAGATTCGTGTACCTCATAAAGGTGATATTGTTGGGAGGGTCATAGAAGGTGCTTACGAAGTTCTGGGCATTTTCGATAAAATTACTGAAGGCGTTGATGTCATGAAGTCTATTACATTAACCAAAGAAGAACAGCGTCTGTTTGGACAAGCTGCATTAACCTACCGATACGATGATGAAAATAAAGCACCAGTCAGCATTGAACAGATAATTCATCCGCGCCGTTATGAAGATAAAAAAGATGACATCTGGACTACATATCAAAGGGTCCAGGAAAATCTGATTAAAGGCGGTTTGCCTGGCCGAACTGAAAAAGGGAAAAGAACAACAACCCGGCCAGTAAAAGCAATCGATGGTGATGTCAAACTCAATAAGGCATTGTGGTTAATTGCGGAGAAATTCCGCACTCTTAAAGGCTAATTATAAGCGCCGGGCAGCTGTCCGGCGTTTTGACGGTGGGAATACTTATGTTTGAATTTAAAGCTGTGTGTATCAGTATTTCACATATGGAAGAAGGTGATATCAGAGTTCTTCAGGTGCTTTCATCAACAACCAATTATCTAACATGCGATAGTTACTTAGAGTGGATACATGATACACCTTATGGTTGTGTTATAAGAATGTATGATTTCAAACGCCATCTTCTGGCGCTAAAAAGAGGTGGGGTGTCTAAATTTTTACGCAAAAATCTCATACTAATGCACCGGGAGGGCGGGTATCTGCTTTTTCATTTTGATAGTGATGCCGATTATTATCCAGGTATAGATGCCGTAGATTTTTAAGAAATTCAAGCCTTCTTATATCAGAAGGCTTTTTAGTTCATGGCGATTTTCTGATCTTTAGAAGAAGTTCGTTTGCTTGCTTTGATAGCCGTGTAGTAGTAATGGATCTTCTTCGCATACTCGTAACGTCTTGCTGCCTGGCGCGGGGTCTTTTTGAAGCCTGCATTGTATGCCCCGACTGCATCCCACGAAACGCCCCACTTTTTAAACGCCTGAGCCAGATAATAGGCTCCGGTGTAGATGTTAAGACAAGCATCGCTAAGAAGATGATCCGGTTTTATTCCATATCGCGACAGTTCGTTGAAATGCTGCGAGTCAATTTGCATCAAGCCTGATCCATAACCCGTAACAGGATTACGCCCAATCGCATCAATTTTAAATCGTGATTCTTGCCATGATATAGCACGCAGGAGATCCGGATCAATTTTGTAATCCCTGCCAGCCATATCAAAGCAGTCTGCTGCCATTGATGACAATGGTATTAAAGACAGGATGATACCAAACGCTACTCCCTTCATGAATTCCCCTCCGTGCCAAATCCCGGAATAACCTTAACCCATCCAAGACCGAGACTCAACATATATGCACTCCTCACCACAAAATGACCACACCCCACGCAAAATTTAAATTTTGCAGATTTATTATTTAAACCATAGAGTTATGGTCAACTAAATTACACTATCTTTCATTATGTAATATAAATATGAATCGCAGATGAATCGCTAACGATTCACTTATAAATCGTGGGTGAATCAGTAACGAATCAACCCTTATGAAATCTAGCTTTATTGGCGAATTGACTCTAGATTCAATTCGTGGTGTGATTCGCCTTATGAATCGAGTTTCAAGGCGGTGAATCTAGATTCGAATCGCGAATTGAATCGTTGGTGAATCGTCTGAATTGGTTGGCTGTAAATAGTATCAAGATTTCTTTTTATATTAAGGGATGGATATGGCAAAGATACAGGCATATGTTAGCGATGAAGTTGCTGAAAAAATTAATGCCATTGTGGAGAAACGGAAAGCTGAGGGCGCCAGGGAGAAAGATGTTAGTTTTTCCAGTGTGTCTACGATGCTTGTCGAGTTAGGCTTGAGGGTTTATGAAGCGCAAATGGAAAGGAAAGAAAGCGGCTTTAATCAGATGGCTTTCAATAAGGTTTTGCTTGAAACAGTTTTGAAGACACAATTTGCAACCAACAAAATTTTGGGAATTTCTTGTTTGAGTCCACATATCTCAGGTAACCAAAAATTTGAGTGGCGATTTATGATTGATAACATTCTGGAAGACACTAAAGAAGTGGTCGATACATTCTTTCCAGAATCAGAAGATGGTGACGAAGAGTAAACTACACAACATTAAGTTATCTAGATTATTAAACTAAAATATAAAAAATAAAAGCGGAATGAACTGCGTATTTTTAGTGACAGGGAAGTGGGTTACATTTATCATAGTTTGAGAGGCTCAGGTCTCACAAAATTTGAGAATCGCTGATGTGAAGGGTTGGCCCCCTTCACATCAGCTGCCCATAGAATCCTGTTGAGGAGGCTCCTATGTGTTCGATGGATCGTATTGAAAACACCAACTGTAGTCAATTGGATTTCTTTCGTGAAATGCAATTAACTGTCAACCTTTCTAGCCATCCTGCTTGTATAAGGCTCCGTGATGGATCCTTTTCCCATTTCAATCATTCTTTCGCTACAACTTTTCTGCACAATATTAACGTTAACATATGGTTTAACCGTTTGGAAATCTCCTCTTCTTTACGTCTGTCAGCTCTTGACGCAGAAGTTTACTCAGGCGATCGAAAAATGCTCGTTGAGGAAAATTTGCCCATTAATGGGAACCGATGGGATTTTATAATAGAACGGATGTCATTTGATGGAACAGAGTTCACTCTGTGGAAGTTCTGTCATCTTCAACGAGGCGGTTTTTTACTGTCTCCTGTTCGCTCAGGTTTTATAAAAAAACTCAACGAATTTAAAAATGCAGTCGGTTTTTTAACTGATGTTCAGATTGAGACTCTGGCTCTATATTCTTTTGGTGCCTCCCACAATCAGATCTCAGAGGTTTTAAATATAGCAATTGGAACATCGAAAAACAGGGTGAATCGTATTCTTGCTGCTTTACCAATCCGCACGAGAGAAGAGGTATTTTATTTTTTATTCGCCAGTGGAATGGCATTTTCATTCTGTAAGGTTGTTACAGAATTAATTGGAAGTCGTGTTAGTAAATTGTTAAATAAATAGTGACCTTTTGTCTATTGTGTTAAGGGGTTTTATTTGTGAGACTACTCCTATTGAAAAGTAGAGTGGAGGTGCAAGTGAGGCGAATGACTACTCGTCCGGCATTAGGTCCATGCGTTAGTTTCAAACTTGATGAAGATGCGCATCTGAAATTGGTAAATGCCAAAGAGAGAAGCGGACGTAGTAAGGCTGGGGAGGTTGTGCTTAGGGTTAAGGATCACCTTTTACGCTATCCAGATTTTTATCCAACTGTAACATATAAGAGTGTGAGTTTTGGTCCTGTTGTTATGGCCCGCTTTGATGAGGATACAAACAAAAAACTGATTGCAGCTAAAAATAAAAGTAACAGAAGCAAGTCGCATGAAGTTTATCTTCGTCTCAAAGCACATCTGTTCGAATTTCCTGATTTTTATAGTTCTGAAGTCGAAGTGATAAGGAGGTCAGTATCTGAAACATAAGTAGTCCCGAAGGTATTACCATTTAAACATTATCTATTTAAAAGGAAATAAATATGAATGCTGTATTAAGTGTTCAGGGCTCTGCTGTCCCTGAAAAAACCAAACCGTCTTTTATGTCCCGCGTTTTCAATAAAAAGAAAGCCCTGAAAGCCGCTAAAGTTGCGCTGCCGGTTGCTGCTGTGGCGGCGTTCTTCCCGGATGCTGCGATGGCTACCACCACGGCAACCGACCTGATGAAGTCCGGGGATGCGACCGTTAAAGGCACGTTTGGTAAGCAATCCAGCGTCGTCAAATGGGTGGTTTTGGCAGAAGTTGTCGCCGGCGGCATCATGTACATGATGACCAAAAACGTGAAGTTCCTGTTTGGCTTCGCGATTATTTCCACCTTTATCACCATCGGTATGTCGGTCGCCGGTTACTGACAGGAAGCACGTGATGACGGGAGACGAATTAAAGCGATACCGTTTCCCGGAAACACTGACTAACCAGTCCCGCTGGTTTGGCTTATATCTCGATGAACTTATCCCGGCCGTGATTTGTCTCGGCTGGGGTTTCTGGACCAGCAAGTTCATTTTTGGTATGGCTGCAGCGGCACTGGTTTTCTGGGGTATCAAGAAACTGAAAAAAGGGCGGGGCAGTTCCTGGCTACGCGACCTGATTTACTGGTATCTGCCAACCTCCCTTCTTAAAGGTTTCTTTCATGATGTTCCGGACTCCTGTTTCCGGCAGTGGATTAAATAAATCAACGGGGAAATAACATATGGAACATGGTGCCAGACAAAATACCACCCGCGTTATCGCTGTGGGATTTATCAGTCTGGGGACACTCCTGACCCTCAGTCTTGCGACCAATATTATCCAGGGCATAAATAATTACCGTCTGCAGACGGAACAGAAAGTGGCGGTGACACCGATGTTATTCCGTGCCCCCTTTGCGGTGTCTCAGAACCAGGCTGACGCTTCTTATATTGAGCAGCTGGGCCTGTCCTTTGTTGCCCTGCGTCTGAATGTCACGCCGGAAACGGTTGATGCCCAGCATCAGCAGCTTCTCCGGTATGTATTACCCGCTGCGCAGAACAGCCTAAAGGTCCAGCTGGCTGAAGATGCGAAACGTATTAAAGACAATAACGTTAATGCCACCTTTTATATGACCTCGATCCGTGCGTGGCCGGCAGAGAACCGCGTGGATATCCGGGGTGAGCTGAAAACGTGGATTGGGGATTCCAAACCCTACAGTGAAATTAAAAGTTATGTCATTCAGTTCAGTCGTGTCGATGGTGTCAGCTGGCTGGCGCGTTTTGGAGAAATAAATAATGAAAAAAATTAACTCGTTATTTATTTCAGGTTGTCTGCTGTTGGTCGCCCCTGCGATGTCAGCGACCCTTAGCGGTACGCTGGCGCCGACAGTGGTTCCCCTGACCAATGGCGGTCAGGCAAATATTGCCGTGAGTAACACCGATCCGAATCTGTTCACAGTACCTGGAGATCGCATCACGGCGATAAACAGCCTGGACGGCGGCCTGACAAACCAGGAGCAGACCGACAGCGGCGGCGCCATTCTGGCGACCGTCAGTAAAAAACCATTCACCTTCATTGTGGAAACCGAACGCGGGCTGAACTTCTCCATTCGTGCCGTGCCCCGTGCGGGCTCAGGCCGGACAATTCAGCTGGTCAGCGAGCTGGCGGGTACCCCCGGTCCGGCAAAAGCCTGGGAAGAGTCGAATCCCTATGAATCGTTACTGGTTTCGCTGAATCGCGCCGTGCGTCAGGGCAGCGTACCCGATGAGTATCAGTCTGTCCCCGTCACTTCTGAAGTGCTGCAGGTGCCGGCTGGTCTGCGCGCCACTGCCGATCGGGTCTGGGTCGGTCATCACCTGAAAGTTGTCCGTTACAGTCTGGACAATGTCTCCCTGTCGGCCCGTATGGTGCGTGAAAGCGATTTCTGGCAGCCCGGAACACGTGCCGTCATGTTCAGTACCCCGGCGGGCCTGCTGACTGCCGGTGGTCGCATGCAGATCTGGGTCACGACGTCAGATGAAGGAGTGAAGCGCTGATGGCCAACTTCAACACGCTGATCAAACGTAAACAATATATCTGGCTGGGACTCATTCTGGCGGGCGGCGCAGCAGCCGTCGGAGGCGGGCTGTATCTGTCAGATCTGAACATGAGCTCTGATGAGGAAGCCCCGGCTCAGGGCGAACCCGCGCCGGATATGACCGGGGTGGTCGACAGCAGCTTCAACAGTAAGGTGGAGCAGCACGCGACCACCGAAATGCAGGCGACTGCCGCTGATCTCAACAAGCGTTTTGACTCCCTGCAGGGGGAAGTGGAACTACTGAGTAAGGCGCGAACCGCTGACCAGATACGTATTGACAAACTCAGCAGTGACAATGAAGCCATGCAGACTCAGCTGAAGGCGCTGGGCGTGAAACCGGCTGTCTCTGGTGGCGAGCCCGCGCCGACTCCTCCGTCACCGCCACCCGGTCCGGAAGGGGAGCCGCAGCCAGCCAGTTATCCGCCGCAAACCGGCGCCGCGGTACCGCCTCCGACGGCATTCTATCCGGGGAATGGTATGACACCGCCGCCGCAGGTCAGCTACCAGTCTGTACCGGTACCAAACCAGATACAGCGTAAAACGTTCAGTTACGACAAAGGAAAAAAAACGAAGTCATTGCCTTACATTCCGTCGGGGAGCTTTGCAAAAAGCATGCTTATCGAGGGGGCAGATGCCAACGCGTCTGTTACCGGGAATGAATCAACTGTACCGATGCAGTTGCGTATCACCGGTCGCGTGGAAATGCCAAACAGCAAAACCTACGACCTGACAGGGTGTTTTGTGGGCCTTGAAGCCTGGGGCGATGTCTCCAGCGAACGCGCCATTGTCCGTACCCGCAATATCAGCTGTATCAAAGGTGATAAAACCATCGATCAGCCCATTAACGGCCACGTTTCCTTTATGGGGAAAAACGGGGTTAAGGGAGAGGTGGTGATGCGTAACGGAAAAATCCTCGGCTGGGCATGGGGGGCCGGTTTTGTTGACGGGATTGGTCAGGGCATGGAACGGGCTTCACAGCCGGCTGTTGGCCTGGGGGCAACCGCATCTGTTGGCGCCGGTGACGTTCTGAAAATGGGGGTCGGCGGTGGTGCATCTAAAGCTGCGCAGACGCTGAGCGAGTACTACATCAAAAGGGCCGAGCAGTATCACCCGGTCATTCCGATTGGTGCCGGCAACGAAGTGACCGTCGTGTTCCAGGATGGATTCCAGCTGAAAACGATTGAAGAACTGGAAGCGGAAAAGAACGGGCAACAGCAGGCTCAGAATCAGGAGGCGGAGCCGGCACCGCAGGCTGATGCACATCATCAGTCAGGCGGCGGTATGAACGGATTCAATACTGACGAGATGCTGAAGAAGCTGGGCAAACTTGATCCGCGGGAGTTCTCTCCGGGCGCAGCGCCGCAGGGGGAAAATAATGGCTAAGTCTCTCATTACTGCTGTTCTGTCAGCACTGCGCTGGGCTCACTGGCTGGTTAAGTGTGCGGTGGTGTATCCGCTGGCCATGATGATGTTACTGGTTGTTCTGGTGTTCCTGACGGGACCGTACACGTTCGGCCAGACGCTGGTGAAAACCGTAGAGTCTGTGCAGCAGGAGGGATATGTCATTCAGGACTGCACGGGGCCGAAAGAACTTAATGGTGATGCGGTGAACGCTCCACTGCCTCCGGTTTTACAGGACGACTGCACCACCGTCAGTACGGATGCGGCAGGGTATGCAGCATATATCGACCAGAGCTATAGGCATAATATTCTCTGGCTCTGGCTGCTGATGGCGGTGGTGTTTACCGGGATGGCTGTGGTTTTCCGTAGGACTCCTGTCCGCAGGGGATTTCTCGGGTGAAGGATGTCAGGGGGGGCCTGCGTAATGAACAGGAAGCAGGAGAAAAAGGAGCCTAAGCCTGTACCTCAATCTGCAAATTATTTAGACCCCAAACTTTATGAGGAGCTTGTAAGGGCTGCTAATAATCTTGCAGAAGCAGTATTCAGGAAGACTGACTGGAAATCGATTTTTAAAAAATAAACAGATTACGGGTGAATATATGAAGGAATTAATGCTGTTAATTCCTCTGGGCAGCGCTTTGCTCTTAACCGGGTGTGCGGGCACAGAGACCGAATTTCAATGTAATGCCACGACGTCGGATACCTGTATGACGATGGAGCAGGCAAATGAAAAAGCGAAGCTGAAAGAGGAACGCAGTGATGCAAAGCCGGCTGCGGCCGGGTTGCCACAACTGGCTGAGGGTAATTTCAGAACCACATCAGTTAATTCGTACCCGTTGCCGCCACAGCCAAATTTAATGCGTCCCGGAGCAACGACAACTGCACCGACTAATACAGTAACGTCAGGATTGCTGACGAATAACAGGAAAGTCAGTACGCCGGTGTATCGGCCCGTGGCTGTAGCGCCAGCTGTTCGACCAGTGAGTGTATCAACTTTTACATCGCCGGTGACGGTTCCTGGTAATTATCCCCGGCCATTAAGAAAAGGGGAGGAGACAACGTCATTGTGGATAGCGCCGTACGTGGATGCAGATGATGTATATCACCAGCCAGCAACGGTTCTTTTTGTCGTGACACCATCGGCGTGGGGACAACCTCGCCTTAATTGATTCACAGCGCCATTACTGGCGCTGCAGTAAGTTTTCATTTCTGAATTATAACGAGTGCCCTCTGCGTTGAAAGGGATGGGCGGTAGCGTGCTCAGACGCAGATATTACGCTCATGTATCTTTGTGTAAGGCGTTATTTAAATAGGTGGGTTGATTATGATTAATCTCTTAACATTCTCTTATAAGCTTGTTCGGGCTGACTCATTTTATATATTTTATTTTTTTCTCGCTATTGGTATGGGAGTGATAGTTGGATTTTTTGCATCAAGGGCGTTTGAGAGAAGGGTGTGGCGCGTATGCATGTTCTCTGGGGTTTTAATTCTTCATGTTATAACTGCCCTTGTTATTTTGTCACCAGAGGATGCTTATAAGGAAATGATTTTAAGAAAAAAGAATACAATGAATACATTAACAAACTGCAAGATATCAGCTTTTGATGCTCAACAAGGATTTAATGGGCGCAAAGATGCCTGGTCCTGTCCTGACGGAACAACCCGCTACCTTCCCGTTAAGTACAGGCCAGAAGGAAGTTTATCTGAAAATAAAGTGCAATGATGTTATTTACTGAAAGGAAAAGCTTGTTATGAGAGAGTTATTCGGATGGGCGATGTGGCTGGTGTTTTTATTGGCAGGTTATGTCCTGCTATTTTCTACTGACAGTAATACAGTACCCGAAGCGCTTTCTCATCACTGGAAAAATGACTGCCGGTTGCTTGAGACTAATATTGATAAAGGGTTTTTCTCTCCTGCGCAAAATCGACTTCAGTGTGGTGATGTTATTGAAAATGTCAGCAAGGCTGATTATGACAGAGCGATAAGTGGCGATAAGCAAACAACTCTCGCAGAGGCAATGAAAGAAATATTCATTCGTTAATATATAAACAGAGGCAATAAAGTATGCATGCCTTTATTTTTCTGGTGCTGATGACGCCGAGTAGTGGTGGTGGAATTTGGGATATTACTCCCATGCCTAATACAGATGTCTGCATAAAAATGCTACGGGTACTCGAAGCACGTGGAGGCAGAGGTTACGGAAGTAATACAGGAGAGTGCATTGAAATTAAAACACGCGAGCCTTTGAACAGCGTGATGGAAACATTGAGTGAGGGTGGGTAAATGGCTGAATCTCTGTTAAGTTTTGATAGTGATGGTTATGTACGACTGTTTTTTGCAATGGCAATCATTATCTGTGGTTACGGCTATGTAATTATGGGTGTTTTTATAAGAGATGCGCTTTCCTATATTTTAATGTTGTTTGGGCTTACAGGTCTCAGTGCTTTATTTTCTTTCATGGTATTCATGGATAAAAACATGTGGGCCGGTTCTCCTGATTTGACTCTGTCAGTAATAACGGGATTTTTTACAGCCACAGTGATCTTTTATATGTTTTATGTCTTGATTTATTCCTTTGATCGGATGGGGGCAGGTGAATAGTAAGACCGATGGTCAGTATTAACAATCTCACGTTATTTGAAAGTATGCAGCATAAGGAATAAGAAAGTGAAAGCGTACTATATACTTGGACATAACGTTGCATGGCTTAACGGTATATGCCTGATTCTTTTTGTTATTGGTGTGGTCGGTGCGCTGGCAATGGTTGCCATCCCTGAAAAATTCAATCTTCGAGTTAACAGAGGCGATACATTCATATACTGTGCGCTTATGGCGGTGGTTGGGTTTTGCGGGATGTTCGTTATCTCCATTCACTCATTTTCGATGGATGAACTTGAAGCAGGTAGACACTGGAAAAACGACTGCAATACACTTGAAGTAAACATACCGACAGGCGCTTTTACCAGCCCTGTAAATAAACTGGACTGTGATGGCATCATCATTAATGTGCCTGGTAGGCAGTATTATTCGTATATCCATCAGTGGGAATTATATAAAGCTAACAAAAAATGAAATGCTGGTTAAAATAAATAGGGGATGGATATGATGCTGTTTTTTAGAAAGTATGGTTTTTTGTTTATCCCTCCAGTCTACTGGCTCATCTATCTGGGAGTCAGGCTGACGTACAATGGACTGGCAGGAGAGTTTTCTCCTGATTTCTTTCAGGGTATTCGACATGAAGGCCTCTATATTATCTGTAGTTTGTGTGTCTTTTATTTTTTCTGCCTGGAGGTGGAAATTAGTGATGGGGAGTTCTCAGCGAACCTTCTGTTCCTGATTGTTTTCTTTCATGTGGTTTTATTATTTATCACTCTGCTTATTTGTTTGTGGCAAGGGGCGATTTTGTTGGATGCGATCTTTATGGGCCAGATTATTGCCTCCATGTGTTTATTGTTTTTCATTCCTGTGCTTTCCATTATAAGAAGGAGTTTCTAGTGCGGCTGTGAATATTCTTCTTGCCATTTATTACCCTTGTTGTTTTGAAATGCTTTTAAAGGAACGACCGCATGAGTAATAACATCATTGATACCGTCACCCAGGCTGTGAATTCACTCGTATCAGCACTGAAGCTGCCCGACGAATCCGCTAAAGCCAATGACACGCTGGGCAGCATGAATTTCCCCCAGTTCAGCCGTATTCTGCCCTATAAGGATTATGATTCCGCGACCGGTCTGTTTATTAATAACAAAACCGTCGGTTTTATGTTTGAGGCGCGTCCTTTACCCGGTGCGGATAAAAGTATCGTCGCCACACTGGAGCATTTACTGCGCAGCAAACTTCCCCGGGGCGTCCCGGTCAGTTTTCATCTGGTCTCCAGCAAACTGGTCGGCAATGATATCGACTATGGTCTGCGTGAATTCCGCTGGAGTGGTAAACAGGCTAAGAAGTTTAACGCCATTACCCAGGCCTACTACCTCCGGGCAGCGGAGACGAAGTTCCCCCTGCCTCCTGATCTGGATTTGCCACTGACGCTGCGTAACTACCGCGTGTACATCTCCTGCTGCGTACCCAGGAAGAAGAACTCCACCACGCAAATTGTCGAGATGGAGAACCAGATAAAAATCCTGCGGGCGTCACTGGGCGGTGCCTATATTCCGACGCGTATCCTTGATGCTGCCGGGCTGGTCGAACTGATGCGTGAGCTGATAAACCCGGACCCGCACGAAATGTACCGCGTACCGTATAAGCTGGACCCCTATCAGGATCTGAACTATCAGTGTGTCGATGACAGCTTTGATATGCAGGTCACCGCCGGTCATCTGAAAATTGGCCGCCTGGGGCGCGACGGGAAAGAGTGCGTGACCCGGGTGACGAGCTACCATCTGGAGAGTGATCCGGAAATGGCCTTCCTCTGGACCGCTGCGGACAACTACGCCAACCTGCTTAACCCGGAGCTCTCCATTTCCTGCCCCTTTGTCATCACGCTGACGCTGATGGTGGAGGACCAGGTGAAGACCCAGAACGAAGCCAACCTGAAGTTCATGGACGTGGAGAAGAAAAGCAAAACCTCCTACGCGAAGTACTTTCCGAACGTGATAAAGGAAATGCAGGAGTGGGGCGATATCCGCCAGCGACTGTCGACCAACCAGACCTCCCTGGTGTCCTATTTCTTTAATATCACCACGTACACCGCAGACAGCACAGAGGCCTCTCTCGCCGCTGAACAGCAGGTGCTCAACAGCTACCGTAAAGGCGGTTTCCAGCTTATCCCGGCCCGCTACCATCACCTGCGTAACTTTCTGGCCATGATGCCGTTCAAGTGTGGTGAGGGTCTGTTTAAAGAGCTGCAGGCGGCAGGCGTGGTTAAGCGGGCGGAGACGTTCCAGGTGGCTAACCTCCTGCCGATCGTCGCTGACAGCCCGCTGGCGCCGGCGGGACTCCTGGCGCCCACCTACCGAAACCAGCTGGCGTTCATCGACCTGTTCTACGAGGGAATGAACAATACCAATTTCAACATGGCGGTCTGCGGGACGTCCGGGGCGGGTAAAACCGGTCTGATTCAGCCCCTCATTCGCAGTGTGCTCGACTCCGGCGGGTTTGCCTGGGTGTTCGATATGGGCGATGGCTATAAGTCCCTGTGTGAAAACATGGGGGGCGTATATCTCGATGGCGATACCCTCAAGTTTAACCCGTTCGCCAACGTGCTGGATGATGCTCACTTCGACATGTCAGCAGAACGTATACGCGATCAGATGTCGGTGATGGCCAGTCCGAACGGCAACCTCGATGAAGTCCATGAAGGCCTGCTTCTGCAGGCAGTTCAGGCGGCCTGGTTAAGCAAACGTAATCAGGCTCGCGTTGATGACGTAGTGCAGTTTTTACAGGACGCGAAGGACAGCGATGAATATGCTGATTCCCCGACAATCCGGGGCCGTCTGGACGAGATGATAATCCTGCTCGATCAGTACACGGTGAATGGGATCTACGGGGACTATTTCAACTCAGATAAACCAACACTCCACGATGATGCCCGGATGGTGGTACTGGAACTCGGTGGCCTGGAGTCGCGGCCCTCTCTGCTTATCGCTGTGATGTTTTCATTGATTATTTACATCGAGAACAGGATGTATCAGTCACCGCGTGGCCTGAAAAAACTGAACGTCATCGATGAAGGATGGAAGCTCCTTGATTTCAAGAATGAAAAAGTGGGGCAGTTTATCGAGAAAGGCTACCGTACTGCGCGTCGACATACCGGCGCATACATCACCATCACGCAGAACATCGTCGACTTCGACTCCCCGACCGCCTCCAGCGCCGCACGTGCAGCGTGGGGGAACTCATCGTACAAGGCCATTCTGAAGCAGTCAGCGAAGGAATTTGCCAAGTATAACCAGCTGTACCCGGATCAGTTCAGCAAGCTGGAGAAAGACATGATTAACGGCTTCGGTTCGGCCAAAGAGCAGTGGTTCTCCTCTTTTATGCTGCAGGTGGAAGCGAACTGCTCCTGGCACCGCCTGTTCGTCGACCCGCTCAGCCGGGCGATGTACTCCTCCAGAGGCCCGGATTTTGAGTACATGCAAGCGCGCCGGCAGGAGGGGGTCGATATCCACGATGCGGTATACGGACTGGCGTGCCGCAACTTTAAAGACGAAATGGCTGAGCTTGAATCCCGAATACCGGTGAATGACATGGAGGATAAACAGTGATGAAAAACAACACCGAACAACCGGTCAGTACGACCTCTCATACCTTTCGCCGGATATCTGTCATCGTTGCTCTCGTGCTTTTCGCCCTGGCAACCAGCGCGTTTCTCTCACGTGTGGTTCTGGAGTACTCCACGCCGCGGGTGGTGGCTTTTGATATGAAGAAGACGCTCGACAGCTTTATGGACAGTGTCAGTCAGAAGCAGCTGACAGAAGCGCAGTCAAAAGCGCTCTCTGACCGGTTTAACGACGCGCTGGAGAAGAGTCTGGCGGAGTATCAGCGGCAGCATCATGTGGTCATTCTGGTTTCACCTGCCGTGGTTCAGGGCGCGCCCGATGTGACCCGCAACATCCAGCACGACATTGCCCGCCGGATGAAAGGAGAACAGTAATGATACGACTGAAAGACTGTCTGCTCGCCGCCTGCCTGGTATCGCCGCTGACTCAGGCGGCTGATCTCGGTACCTGGGGGGATTTATGGCCAGTCCGGGAGCAGGACATGCTGCAGCTCATCACGCAGCGTCTGCAGTCACTGCAATCCTCTGGCCAGTGGGACCAGACGATGGATGCGTTTAAGCAGCGGGTTATCGAGAACAGTCAGCGCCCGGCACCGGTGGAGGGCATTAAGCGTGCGGAGAAATACGAGCAGCGCTGGTTTGATCCCAGCATCCGCCTGACCGAAGACCTGAAGGACAATGAGGGGCGGGTGTTTGCCCGCAAGGGCGATGTGGTGAACCCGCTTAAAACCGTACCGTTTGTCCAGACCCTGTACTTCATCAATGGAGACGATGCCGACCAGCTGGCCTGGATGAAGCGTCAGGTGCCGGAAACCCTGATGAGCAAAATTATCCTGGTGCGCGGCAGTATCCCGGACACCTCCGCAGCGCTGGACAGCCGGATCTATTTCGACCAGAACGGCGTACTGAGCAAGCGATTTGGCCTGACGGCGGTCCCGGCGCGGATCACGCCGGCGCCATCCGGTGAACGCCTGAATATTGAGACCTTCCCTGTAAAATAAGGATGTTTCTGTGAAAACCCTGACGCTTTTCCTGAGTGCCCTGATGTTGTGGGGGTACAGCCTCAGTGCGGCTGCTGATCCCTCCTGTGAGGGCCGGTTTGTTAACCCGATCACCGATGTGTGCTGGCGCTGCATATTTCCTTTATCACTCGGCAGCGTGCAGGTTGGTAAAGGCGATCTGCCTGATACCAGCAATCCGGGTAGTCCCCTGCAGCTGTGTCCGGCGCCGCCACCGATTTTTGTTCGCCCCGGCCTGGCCATCGGGTACTGGGAGCCGATGGCCATGACGGACGTCAGCCGTTCGCCTGGCTGTATGGTCAATCTGGGGGGCTTCAGTATCAATCTCGGCAAGACCGGTATGGGGACCGCGAGAAAGGACGACAAGCAGGTGAACGGCGCTTTTTATCACGTTCACTGGTACAAGTACCCGCTGACCTACTGGCTGAACATCATCACCTCCGCAGGCTGTCTGGAAGGCGGAGACATGGATATAGCCTATCTGTCCGAGATTGACCCGACCTGGGTGGACAGCAGCCTCACCACCATTCTGAATCCGGAAGCCATCCTGTTTGCCAACCCCATCGCACAGGGGGCGTGCGCGGCTGACGCTATGGCCAGCGCGTTTCATATGCCACTCGATATTCTGTTCTGGTGTGCCGGCTCTCAGGGTTCGATGTACCCGTTTAGCGGCTGGGTAAGCAACGAGTCCAGTCCGCTGCAGTCCTCGTTACTTGTCAGCGAGCGCATGGCGTACAAGCTTCACCGGCAGGGACAAATTATGGAGAGCATCGGGAAGGACAAGGCGGTCTGCTATGAGTATCCGTCCCCGATCATCCCCAAAGAGCGCTGGCGCTATCAGATGGTGAACATGTACCCGGACAGCGGCCAATGCCATCCCGTGGGGCGCAGCGTGATGCGCTGGGAGGCCGGTAAAAATCCACCCAACACCCGTAAGAACTATGGCTATCTGATGTGGCGTAAACGCAATTGTGTCTTTCTCTGACAGGAGTCTCTCATGAAATTAATGAATCTGTTTATGGTCATGCTTTTGCTGACCGGACGAGCAGTGTTGGCTGAAACCTCCTCTGTTACAGACAGAGAATGGCTGAAGCAGCAGGAGAACCTCAGCGAACAGCTGCGCCAGCATCCGGATAAACAGCTGCAGCAGGAGCTTGAGGCGCAAATCAACCGTAATCCTCTGCCCAAATCAGACCGCCAGTTTATCGATAATCTGGTCAGCCAGCAGAAAGCGGCGAATCAGGAAAAGCCAGCAGAAGGGGCGCTGTACTTTGTCTCCTTCTCGATACCTGAAGAGGGGCTGAAGCGGATGCTGCACGAAACCCGGCAGTACGGCATTCCGGCGACACTGCGTGGGCTCGTCAATAACGACATGAAGACCACCACTGACGCGGTGCTGCAGCTGGTGAAGGATGGCGTGACCGACGGCGTGCAGATCGACCCGACACTATATACGCAGTACAGCATCCGGAGTGTGCCGTCTCTGGTGGTACGGTGTCAGGCCGGATATGACGTGGTACGCGGTAACATTCACGTCAAACAGGCGCTGGAGAAAGTCGCACAAACCGGTGACTGTGCACAGGTGGCCCGGCAGATGCTTGATGCGCCCTCGAATGCCGCCGGGAGCCAGCCATGAAAGACAGACCGTACTTCATAGCGTTACCGGAAATGGTGAGGGATGAGGGAGGGCAGAAATGAAGACGGTTATTTCCGTACTGACTGCGCATTTTTTTGTCCTGAGCGCCTTTATCTGGCTGGCATCCCCCGCCTGTGCTGACAGTGGAAGCGACTATAAAGCTGGTTCGGATTTTGCGAAACAGGTGCAGGGCAATGGTCTGAACTCACTGAAAAATTTCAGTGGTGAGCAAAACCTGCCGGGGTATACCGACAGCCCTGATCAGACAAAATACTATGGCGGCGTCACTGCCAGCGGAGACAGCTCTCTGAAAAGCGATTCAGCCCTGGAGTTCAGCCAGGGAGATACCGGCAAAGCGATTACTGAGTCGTTCACGAACCGGCCACCGGATCAGATATCTCAGGATGCGCCGTTTATTCAGGCCGCAAAGGATACAGAATCCCGTGCCGACAGCATTGTCGGTGATACCGGACAGTCCTGTACCGCCCAGGTTGTGAACCGCAGCGAGTTCACAAACCATACCTGCGAACGTGATCTGCAGGTGGAAAATTTTTGCACACGGGAAGCGACCCTGAAGGATAACGCCACCACGCAGAAAGTTAACCGAACCTATCAGCAGGTGGTGACGCTGAATTATGCCCGGAGTACCCGGCAATGGAGTGGCAACCTGACGATCCCGACCAACGGTCGTCTGCTGAATGCCTCGGTGGATGGTGAGCCTCTGGTGATCCCCTGGATTGAAGAATGCGATTCCGAAGGGAAGGTGCGGGATAGCTGCAAGAGTGCAGTCAGTGAAAGCCTGACCCTCTTTGAACGAACGTTCCCCATAGATGTGATCAGCTGGCCACGTTCAGAATCGATGTGTTCAGGCGGTCAGAACACGCATTGTACGAAATATACCTATGACGGGAAGGGGAAGATTCATCAGTCGTTTGGTGTGGACAAAGCGGTTACTGCAGGGCAGAACTTTTCAGTAAGCAAAACATCACGGACCGTATCATCGGGTAGCCAGAAACCCGTACAGGTCACGGTCACCCTGGTGATGGAAGAAACCGAAACCGTCTACGCACCTGAAGTCGTCTGGGTTGAAAGCTGTCCGTTCAGTAAGGATGAAGGAAAAAAAACGGGGGAGGAATGTATCAGTCCGGGAGGAACGCGAACCATCACCCTCGGAGGCAGGGATTACTCGTTCACGGAAGCCTGCTGGAAATATAAGGATACCTGGCTCACGCAGCCGGCGGACAGCGGCTCCTGTGAAATCCTGATGAAAAATACGGCCTGTACTCTGTCATCCCGCCAGTGCGCCTTCTCCAGCGAGGAAGGCACGTGCCTGCATGAATATGCAACGTATTCCTGCGAAACCAGGACGAGTGGCAAGCAAATGATCTGCGGCGGTGATGTCTTCTGCCTTGATGGTGAATGTGACAAAGCCACGTCCGGGAAGAGCAATGACTTTGGGCAGGCGGTATCTGAGCTGGCGGCACTGGCAGCCGCGGGGAAGGACGTCGCGGCACTGAACGGGGTGGATGTCCGGGCCTTCACCGGAAAAGCGAAGTTCTGTAAGAAATTTGCTGCCGGCTTCAGTAACTGCTGCAAAGACAGCGGCTGGGGCCAGGATGTGGGGCTGGCACGCTGCAGCAGCGAGGAAAAGGCGCTGGCCAAAGCGAAAAAAGACAAGCTGACGGTCAGTATCGGGGAATTCTGCTCTAAAAAAGTTCTGGGTATTTGCCTGGAGAAAAAAAGGAGCTATTGCCAGTTCGACTCAAAACTGGCGCAGATCGTTCAGCAGCAGGGAAGAAACGGTCAGCTGCATATCGGTTTTGGCGGCGCCAGCAGTCCTGACTGTCGGGGCATTACCACCGCGGAACTCCAGGGGATTGATTTTAACAAGCTTGATTTCACCAACTTTATGGACGACCTGATGAAAAATCAAAAAATACCGGAAAACGATGTTCTCACCAATAAGACCAAGGAACGAATTAAGGAAATCATGAGTCAGCAATCCGCGCAATAAACCATGCTGACTAATAAAGAGACCGATAATCATGAAAATTAATTTTCACAAACAGCCTGCCATTGATTTTGTCCTGAGATTAACGCTGACAATAATCATTATTTCTCCGGTGATTTATTTCTCCTGGGATGCCGTCAAAGGGACGTCGGGGAATGATTATGTCGAGAGTGTGGTTTTTATTGTTGCGGTTGGTTTTTTCTGGTTCGTGAGCTATCTCTTTTTTAGTTCGCTTGCCGCGTTGTTACGGAAAAAGACGGAGGAAGAATGAAGACGGTGCGCAGGTTTAATAAGTTTAAAGATTGGTTCAGGTTAGCAGGGGTAATCCTTATTCCTGTTCTGTTGATAATTAACATGGCAACGTTATTAACGAGCGATGCTGGGTTCGTAATTGTTAGATCTTTATTGTTTATTTTTGTTCTCACGATTATAGCAAGACGATTACAGCCATAAAGACGGGCGTCACCGCTTTAATCAGCAAAACAGACAGGAGTGTTCATGGAAGAGAAAAAAGCCTACGGGCTGGTCATGGTTTTTGTCGGGGTGTTTGTCTTTTTCCTGGTCAACATTATGTCGTACAGCCTGTGGCGGGACAGACAGGTTAACGCATTTATGACCACCAACCGGGCCTGGGGGATCCAGTGCGACACTGTTTCTCAGGCCGCGTGGGTGGTCAGGGACGGGGAGCGGGTGGACCTTCAGATAAATCATCTGCCTCTGTACTGCAGCGGTTACCGCTTTGAAGCCCGTGATGATGCAGGAAAGATACAGCGCCAGCTCGATAAATACAGTGTCTATCAGCATCTGTCACGCCAGTCGCAATAATTCATAAAAGGGTATTTGCCATGCGAACAATACATGCCGCCATGCTGGCGGGATGCCTTTGCTGCGCCCTGATGCCGGCTTTCGCCAAAGACGCGGGCTGGCAGTGGTACAACGAGAAACTTAAGCCCCATGATGAGGAAAGGAAAGCCGCACCAGCGGCACCACCGCCGCAAATGGATATTCTGGAGAAACTCGCCACACTCCAGGCGGCCACCAAACGGTCGTTGTACGAAGCCATTCTGTATCCATCGTCTGAAAACTTCGTTAAGTATTTCCGGCTGCAGAACTACTGGACGCAGCAGGCAGGTTTGTTCTCGATGAGTGCGAAGAAAGCGATGCTGGAAAACCCCGAACTCGATTACAACCTGCAGCACAGCTACTACAACGGCACGGTAAAAAACCAGCTCGCTGCCGACTATGCCGAACAGCGACAGGCTATCTCCACCCTCGCACAGCACTACGGCGTGATGTTCTTCTACCGGGGCCGGGAAGCGATCGATGGCCAGCTGGTCCAGGTGATTAAAAATTTTCGCGAAACCTATGGCCTGAGCGTGATACCGGTGTCGGTTGACGGAGTGATTAACCCCATGCTGCCCGATAGCCGGACGGACCAGGGCCAGGCAGAGCAGCTTGGCGTGAAGTTCTTCCCCGCGATGATGCTGGTTAACCCGAAAAGTGGCCAGGTGAAGCCTCTCAGTTACGGCTTTATCAGTCAGGACGACCTGGCGAAACAGTTCCTCTATGTCTCCAGCGACTTTAAACCGAATTTCTAAGGAGTGTGTCATGCGAAATATTCGTTTTCCGGATTTAGATATCACCGGGATGTGGGTGCTGGCCGTGGGCGTGTTTTTCCACCTGATAGCCAGGCTTGTCAGAAAACAGCCTGAAATGGCCGTGCAGGCCGCTGAAATTCTGGGATTAGGAATGGTGGTGTTCGGGGGATACCGCATTCTTAACGCCCTGATTGCTGAAGCCGAAAAAGAGGAGAAAGCCTGTGAAAAACAGCCTGATGAACCTCGCTAAGACGCCGCTGGCGGCACTGGCTCTTTCCCTTGCACTGGCCGGGATGGCACATGCGGGAACGCTCGATGAGGTGAAGTCGCTCTGGGATCCGCGGGGTATCTCCGGTACTGAAACGGCCTCCCCGCAGAGCGACACTCCCCAGGCGGTGAGCGGGGCATCTCAGCCACGCTGGTTACGACTCAGCAACGGAAAGCAGGTGGACCTGCGCGACTGGAAAGTGGTGCTGTTCATGCAGGGACACTGTCCCTACTGTCATAAATTTGACCCGGTGCTGAAGCAGCTGGCCGGACAGTATGGCTTCTCCGTGTTCTCTTACACCATTGACGGACAGGGTGATGACGCGTTTCCGGAAGCGCTGCCGGCGCCTCCTGACGTGATGCAGACCTTTTTCCCCAATATCCCGGTGGCGACCCCGACTACGTTTCTGGTGAACGTAAACACGCTGGCAGCGTACCCGATCCTGCAGGGCGCCACGGATGCACAGGGCTTTATGGCCAGAGTGGATACGGTATTTCAGATGATGCATTAGCCTCTGTTATATCCGGTCTTAGCAAGTGATTAAGGAAAATAGCCATGAACAAATATATACGTTCGACGGGACTGTACGCGTTTTTATTTCCAGCAAGTTTAAAGGACTCCGGGCAGACAGCAGCCGAAAAAATTGAACAACTGAAGCCGGAATTTATCCACCGGGAAAGGCGTCTGGAAATCTATCTGGAATTATTCATTGTGTTTCTCACTGCAGGTGCTCTGCTGTTATGGATAATGAGATTTTTATTTAATCTCTGCGTGGATGACTGGATAGCCAGCGGCGACCTGCGAGTAAAAGACCTGTGGAATATTATGATGTACGCCATCCCTTATGCGCTGATTGCTGTTGGGGTGGGGTTCTTTGTTGCCGGAGTGACATTAGCGATCCGCAATTTTTTCAGTTATCACCTGAAGACCCTTTTTATTCTGAGAAATGACAGAGTTAAAAAGAATGCTGTGCGTAATGGAGGACTGGATGCGAATTAAACTTCTGTCACTCTTCTGCGGTGCCGTGCTTGGCCTGTCATTTAGCGCCGCCGCCGACGTAAATGGCGATATGAACAACTTCTTCAATAAGCTGGGCTTTGCGTCCAATACCAGCCAGCCGCAGGTCTGGCAGGGACAGGCTGCGGGTTACGCCTCCGGCGGTTCGCTGTATGCCAGAACGCAGGTGAAAACGATCCAGCTGGTCAGCATGACGCTCCCTGATATTAATGCCGGCTGCGGAGGGATTGATGCCTATCTAGGGTCATTCAGCTATATCAACAGCGAGCAGCTGCAGAGGTTCGCAAAACAAATCATGAGCAACGCCGCGGGGTACTTTTTTGATCTCGCTTTGCAAACCACGGTACCGGAGATTAAAACCGCAAAGGACTTCCTTCAAAAGATGGCCACTGACATGAACAGCATGAACCTCAGTTCCTGCCAGGCTGCTCAGGGAATTGTGGGTGGCCTGTTTCCTCGTACCCAGGTCGCTCAACAAAAGGTCTGCCAGGACATTGCCGGTGAAAGCAATATCTTTTCGGACTGGGCCGCCTCGCGCCAGGGTTGTACGGTGGGCGGCAAGATGGACAGCGTCCAGGATAAGGCCAGCGATAAAGACAAAGAACGTGTGATGAAAAACATCAACATCATGTGGAATGCCTTATCGAAGAACCGGCTCTTCGACGGCAATAAGGAGCTGAAGGAATTCATCATGACGCTCACCGGTACGCTGATTTTCGGGGAGAACAGTGAAATCACGCCGCTGCCGGCACGCACCACTGACCAGGATCTGATTAGAGCCATGATGGAGGGCGGCACGGCTAAAATCTACCACTGCAATGATTCGGATAAGTGTCTTAAGGTCGTTGCTGATGCGACCGTGACCATCACTTCCAATAAAGCGCTAAAAAGCCAGATTTCCGCTTTGTTAAGCAGTATCCAGAATAAAGCGGTGGCTGATGAAAAACTGACGGATCAGGAGAAAGGGTTTATCTCCAGCACCACCATTCCGGTATTCAAATACCTGGTCGATCCGCAGATGCTCGGGGTGTCTAACTCACTTATTTACCAGCTGACGGACTATATCGGCTACGACATCCTGCTGCAGTACATTCAGGAACTTATCCAGCAGGCCCGGGCGATGATTTCAACCGGTAATTATCCCCAGTCGACAATGGATATGATCATGGAAAACCTCAATCAGGCGAGTGTCCAGATTGCCGCTTTTCAGTCCCGTGTTCAGGTTCAGCAGGACGCCTTGCTTGTGGTTGACAGACAAATGAGTTACATGCGCCAGCAGGTCTCTGCCCGCATGATGACCCGCTACCAGAATAACTATCATTTTGGGGGGAATCTGTAATGCTTGAGATATATGCCATTGCTGGCGGCGACTGGTTACGGGGCAACCTGAACGCGATTGCGGCGTTTATGGGGACCAGCACATGGTCGACTATAGAAAAGATGTGTATCGCCATCTCGGTACTCATTGTGGCGGGGAACTGGGTAAAAAAACACAACGTAATGGACCTTATTGGCTGGGTCTTTTCCCTCACCCTGGTCTCTATGCTGGTTGTCATTCGTACCCCTGTGCAGATCATCGATTACAGTAACGTTGCGCAGGTCTATGAAGTCGATAATGTGCCTATTGGTCTGGCGATTCCGGCGTCGCTGACAACACGGGTAGGAAACGCGCTTATCCAGAGTTATGAGATGGTCTTCGCTCTGCCGGACAGTGTCACGTACAGTAAAACGGGGATGTTATTTGGCAGTAATCTGGTCGCGAAAAGTACGGATTTTTTGTCACAAAATCCTCAGATTACGACGCTGTTTTCCGATTACGTACAAAACTGTGTGATGGGCGATATTTTCCTCAATCATAAGTACTCTTTTGAGGAATTACTGAATTCACCTGATCCGTATACCCTGATTTTTGCAAACCCGAGTCCACTGCGTGGCGTGTTTGACAAAAACAACCAGTTCCAGACATGCGAGGAGGCCTCACGGGATCTGAAATCGGCTCTCGCGCTGGATACTCAGACAGGCGGTAAAACCTGGAACTACTATGTTCGTCAGTTGTTTGGCGGCAAACCTAATCCCGATCTGCTTTTCAGCCAGATGATTGGCGACAGCTACAATTACTTCTACAGCTCGGGACAGAGCGCCGGGCAGATTATCCGCCAGAACGTCACGATGAACGCCCTGCGCAGTGGGATCCAGAGTTATGCGGCCCGCAGCGGGGACACCGCCAGTCTGGTCAATATGGCTAACACATCATCCCTTGAAAAGCAGCGGCTGGCACAGGCCACAATGGGGCACCAGGCGCTTCGCACACTTCCGCTGATGCAGACCGTTATCATGGGGATAATGATTGGGATGTTCCCGATCATGGTGATGGCCGCCATGTTTAATATGATGACGCTGCAGGTGCTAAAGGGGTATGTGTTTGCGCTTATCTGGCTGCAGACGTGGCCATTACTGTTCGCCATCCTGAACAGCGCAATGGCCTACTATGCGAAGCAAAATGGCGTCCCAGTCGTTCTCTCTGAGTTGTCGCAGGTTCAGCTCAAAAACTCGGATATTGCGACCACCGCGGGCTATATTGCCGTGATGATACCGCCTTTGTCGTGGGGGATCGTGAAGAGCATGGGAGCAGCCTTCTCCAGTGCCTACAGCCATTTTTCTTCATCGGGTCTCAGTGCAACATCGCAGGCTGCCTCCGGCGTGGTGGACGGCAATTACTCGTTTGCCAACATGCAGATGGAGAACGTCAGCGGCTACAGCTGGGGTACCAACAGCACAACCAGTTTCGGACAGATGTCGCGGCAGCTGGCGAATGGAGGCATGAGCACGCAGACGCGGGATGGCTCGATGGTCTGGGACAGTGGTGGTGCAATGTCAAAACTGCCGGTGGATATCAACGTCGGTCGTCAGATAGCCAGTGCGCAGCAACAGATGGCCCGTGAGTCTGATGTCCAGGCCGAAAGTGCGCTGCATGGCTATAACAGCAGCGTGACAAGTGCCTGGAATAGTCTGCAGCAATTTGGCACCAATAAAGGGAACAGTGCATCAACAACGACCGGGGCCGATACTACCGAGTCTTCGCAGGATTCGATGGCCAGAAGCAAGATGATGAATGCTGTAGATTCGTATGCTAAAGCTAACCATATTAGCCGTGATGAAGCATTCGGCCAGCTTATGGACAAGTCAGTGAGAGGTGATGTTTCTGGCGAGGCTTATGTAGGAGCCAGAGGTGGTGTTGGATTCGAGCTCTTTGGTAATGGCGGTAAAGCTGAATTCGGTGGGAGGATGTCGGCGAGAGGGACAGCAAGTTCTGGATCTCAAGACAATACTACTGAGTCAGGACGCCAATCTAATGCTGACAATCATGATACCAGCAGTCAGGCAGTTAAAGACTTCAGAGAGTCTTCTGATTACTTCATCAACCAGAAATCAAGCCAGTCTGGAAACATCACTGATAACAATGCATCTTCTCGGGTTGATCAATTTTCCGCCTCTTTGGCCAGTGCGAAAAATAGCTATGACCAGTACACGACGAGCAAAACACGTAGCCATGAGTATAGTGAGATGGCCTCACGAACAGAAAGCATGAGCGGCCAGATGAACGAAAACCTGACTCAACAATTTGCTAATTTCGTACAGAAAAATGCCCCACAAAATGCTGAAGCTATTCTTACTGACACGTCTTCACCTGAAATCGCTGCCCAAAGGGAGCAACTGGCTCGTGAATTTGTGAAACAACAGGTTGAACCTAAAGTTGATGAGGCGTACCAGGAGGGCAGAAGAAACATTGGCGCAAATATGCCATCAGTTTCTGAAGGTAAAGGAAGCGGTACAGTATATGCGGACTACAACTCTCACGGTGATAGTATCGATGAGATGACCAAAAATGCAGGTATCAAAAATGATGTTCACCAATCGGTTGAACACATGGTTAGCGAAAACCAGCAAGCTCATAAGGATAGGCAAGATAGCATACATAAGCAGGAGGATGATGTTCAGAATGAACACACTCGTCTGGAAAACCACCATAATTTGGAAGGAAATAAATTTGAGAAAGAATACAATGACAAAAAGGCTGAACAGAGAGCACTTCCTGGAGCGGATACAAGAGACGAACTCCTAGCTAAGGCCCAGGAATTTGAGCGGAAGCATAAGCCCTAACTAAGGGGGGAGGAAAGTAAAATATGAAAATGATTGCTTTGCTACTTATTCAGGGTATATCGTGCCTATTAGCAGGATGGCGAGTATCAGAGACTATTTTTATAGTTGTAGCATCCGCGATGTGGTTGTTGGTGTTCAAATATGTTTTCATTAAAGTTGGTGCGAAAACAAAACGCCCAGTGCCTGATGTTAATAATCTTTATCTTGTTCTGACCGGAGTCTGTTGTATTGTTAATCCCATTGCCTGTTTGATAAGTATTGTTTTATACCCACTTTGGATTATGAATAAAGCACTAAAGTTTGCATCTGTGAAATTTAGTAATGATAATGAAAGTGCATTCGAAAATGGGATCGGCAGGAATTATGTCGGGAGAACACAATCATTGACAACCTTACCATACAAGGAAATGCTCTCCGAGCGGGAGTTTATGAGTTATCAGCTTGAGCATTGTTCTGACGGTTCAGTCAACCTCGACCAACCTAATAGTACATGTAGCAGTGCTATGGGGCCATATGGAAATGAGATATCTATAAATACCCATGATATTAATCCTGCGAGTGGGCTTCCTATGATTGAAAATGTAGACGTTGCAGGAAACGTGTATGGTATAGATCGGAATCATTAACAAATGATTAAGTCAATTTGACCACTAAAACTCAGCAGCGAGAGTGGCTGGTTTTAAAAAATGCCCCCCTCAAATTTGGCCTATCAATTATGGTGGTTAGTTGGTAGGCTAAAAATACATATACGAAATTATTAGTGCATTAATTTTAATAAATTTCCACTCAAATAAAAAGTTGGATATAGTAACTGCGCATTCTGGATGCAGAAATGGAATGTGTATGTCTCATAATGATTATGGCACAAGAAATTTGTATGCAATTAAATAAATTGATGACTGTTATGGTTGTCAGCTCTGCGCTGGCGTTGTCTGGATGTAGTGCAATGGGAACCGCTATTAAAAAGAGAAATCTGGAAGTAAAAACCCAGATGAGCGAAACAATCTGGCTGGAACCTTCAAATAATAAGACGGTTTATCTGCAAATCAAAAATACCTCTGATAAGGATATGAGTGGCCTGCAGGCAAAAATTGCCAGCGCCGTCACTTCAAAGGGATATCAGGTCGTCAGTAACCCGGATACGGCGGGCTACTGGATCCAGGCGAACGTGCTCAAGGCCGATAAAATGGACCTTCGTGAGTCTCAGGGCTGGTTAAGCCGGGGTTATGAAGGCGCAGTGACTGGCGCCGCGCTTGGGGCAGGGATTACCGCTTACAACTCCAGTTCTGCAGGGGCGACTCTGGGTGTAGGACTTGCAGCCGGTCTGGTTGGTATGGCTGCTGACGCGATGGTGGAAGATGTGAACTACACCATGATCACCGATGTTCAGATCGCGGAAAGAACCAAAACTCAGGTTCAGACTGATAACGTGGCCGTATTACGTCAGGGAACATCCGGCGCAAAAGTGCAGACAAGTACTGAAACGGGTAATCAGCACAAATACCAGACTCGCGTCGTCTCTAACGCTAATAAAGTTAACCTCAAGTTCCCTGAAGCCCAGCCTGTTCTTGAAGACCAGCTGGCAAAATCGATCGCTAATATTCTGTAAGCTTTCTATTCCACGGCCCGGTCCCCGGGCCATACTGGGATCCCCTTTCTGGTGTGTCATAATTAATTCGTCAAATAATCTATGAATTCCAGATCTGAACGGTGAACAGTTGCGCAATTTATTTGTGCATCTGTGAGGCGTTGCCGCCTTCGGCGGAATCTTTTCGTCTTTATTTGAATAGAGGTTATTTATGGCAATATCTGAACCTGTCAGGTCTCTTGAAACACATAAACTGATGCCTGGCGATATTTATCCACACCCTGCTATGGGGGAGGCTTATTCCCTGCAACCCCGTGAGGTCTGTTTTCACTGATTAATTTGTCCTTCCGACCCTAATAATTTACTGACGGATTAGTGCCATGAGTTTCAATGCCAAAGATATGACGCAGGGCGGTCAGATCGCCAATATGCGCTTTCGCATGTTTGGTCAGATTGCCAATATTATTTTCTACGTGCTGTTTATTTTATTCTGGGTACTGTGCGGGCTGATGCTGATGTATAGGCTTAGCTGGCAAACCTTTGTGAACGGCTGCGTATACTGGTGGTGTACGACGCTGGGTCCGATGCGCGATATTATTCGTTCCCAGCCGGTATACACCATTCAGTATTACGGTCAGTCGCTGGAATATACCTCAGAACAAATCCTGGCCGATAAATATACTATCTGGTGCGGAGAGCAGCTGTGGACCAGTTTCGTCTTTGCTGCCGTGGTTTCTCTTGTTATCTGTATCGTGACGTTCTTCATCGCCAGCTGGGTGCTGGGCCGCCAGGGGAAACAGCAGAGTGAGGATGAGAATACCGGCGGGCGCCAGCTTTCCGATAAGCCCAAAGAAGTGGCCCGCCAGATGAAGCGTGATGGTATGGCCTCTGATATTAAAATTGGCGATCTGCCTATTCTTAAAAACTCCGAAATCCAGAACTTCTGCCTCCACGGTACCGTGGGTTCCGGTAAATCAGAAGTGATCCGCCGGCTACTGAACTACGTGCGTGCACGTGGCGATATGGCCATCATTTATGATCGCTCCTGTGAGTTCGTCAAAAGCTATTATGACCCGTCACTGGATAAAATCCTCAACCCGCTGGATTCGCGCTGCGCGGCCTGGGATTTGTGGAAAGAGTGCCTGACGCTGCCGGACTTCGACAACATCTCCAACACCCTTATCCCGATGGGTACCAAAGAAGACCCGTTCTGGCAGGGCTCCGGTCGCACTATCTTTGCCGAAGGCGCGTACCTGATGCGTGAAGACAAGGATCGCAGCTACGAGAAGCTGGTCGATACCATGCTGTCCATTAAAATCGACAAGCTGCGCGCCTATCTGCAGAACACGCCGGCAGCGAACCTGGTTGAAGAGAAAATTGAGAAAACGGCCATCTCCATTCGTGCCGTGCTGACCAACTACGTCAAGGCTATTCGCTACCTGCAGGGCATTGAGAAGAACGGCGAGCCGTTCACTATCCGGGACTGGATGCGCGGTGTCCGTGAGGACCGACCCAATGGCTGGCTGTTTATCTCCTCCAACGCTGACACCCATGCTTCCCTGAAGCCGGTTATCTCGATGTGGCTGTCAATTGCTATCCGCGGCCTGCTGGCGATGGGGGAGAACCGTAACCGGCGCGTGTGGATTTTCGCCGACGAGCTCCCCACGCTGCACAAGCTGCCGGACCTGGTCGAAATCCTCCCGGAGGCGCGTAAATTTGGTGGTTGTTATGTGTTCGGTATTCAGTCCTATGCCCAGCTGGAAGATATCTATGGCGTCAAGCCTGCCGCCACGCTCTTTGACGTGATGAACACCCGGGCCTTCTTCCGCTCCCCGAGTAAGGAGATTGCGGAGTTTGCTGCCGGTGAAATTGGTGAGAAGGAAATCCTCAAGGCCAGCGAGCAGTATTCTTATGGTGCTGACCCGGTGCGTGATGGTGTATCGACCGGGAAAGAAAAAGAGCGGGAAACGCTGGTCAGTTACTCCGATATTCAGACGCTGCCTGACCTGTCCTGCTATGTCACGCTGCCCGGGCCGTATCCGGCCGTGAAACTGGCCCTCAAATACAAACCGCGTCCGAAAATTGCCGAGGGATTTATTCCTCGCACTCTCGATGCGCGGGTGGATGCGCGGCTCAGTGCGTTGCTTGAAGCGCGGGAAGCTGAAGGCAGTCTTGCCAGGGCACTTTTCACGCCGGATGCGCCGGCATCCGGGCCCGCTGATACAAACAGTCACGCCGGTGAACAACCTGAGCCGGTCAGTCAGCCTGCGCCAGCAGACATGACAGTATCTCCGGCACCGGTAAAAGCGCCGCCGACAACGAAGATGCCGGCAGAGGAACCTTCCGTCAGATCAACGGAGCCTTCCGCCCTGCGGCTCACGACCGTACCGTTGATCAAGCCAAAAGCAGCCGCTGCTGCCGCTGCAGCCGCAACAGTATCCTCTGCCGGTACCCCTGCTGCAGCTGCAGGCGGGACAGAACAGGAGCTGGCGCAGCAGTCTGCGGAACAGGGACAGGACATGCTGCCGGCCGGCATGAACGAGGACGGTGTCATCGAGGACATGCAGGCGTATGACGCCTGGCTGGCAGATGAGCAGACACAGCGGGATATGCAGCGGCGTGAAGAGGTCAATATCAACCACAGCCACCGCCACGATGAACAGGATAATGTCGAGATTGGGGGGAACTTCTGATGATGTCGATTGGCTCCGTTAAATCGGCGGGCAGTGCCGGTAATTACTATACGGATAAGGATAATTACTACGTCATAGGGAGCATGGACGAACGCTGGCAGGGTAAGGGGGCTGAGGCGCTGGGGATCGACGGGAAAGCCGTGGATAAGGCGCTGTTTACGGAACTGCTGAAAGGGAAGCTGCCGGATGGCAGCGACCTGACCCGGATACAGGACGGCGCCAACAGGCACCGGCCCGGTTATGACCTGACCTTCTCGGCCCCCAAAAGCGTGTCGGTCATGGCGATGCTGGGCGGCGATAAACGCCTTATCGATGCCCACAACCAGGCGGTAACCGAAGCGGTGCGGCAACTGGAGACGCTGGCCGCGACCCGTGTCATGACGGACGGTAAAAGCGAAACGGTGCTGACCGGAAATCTGATTGTGGCGAAATTCAACCACGACACGAACCGTAACCAGGAACCTCAGATACACACCCATGCCGTCGTCATTAACGCCACGCAGAACGGGGACAAATGGCAGTCTCTCGGCACAGATAAGATCGGTAAAACAGGTTTTATCGAGAACGTGTACGCGAACCAGATAGCGTTCGGGAAGCTTTACCGGGAGGCGTTCAAACCCCTGGTTGAGAAGCTTGGCTATGAGACGGAAGTCGTGGGCAAACACGGGATGTGGGAGATGAAAGGGGTCCCTGTGGAACCCTTCTCCACCCGGTCTCAGGAGGTCAGGGAGGCTGCAGGACCCGATGCCTCCCTGAAGTCACGGGATGTGGCCGCGCTCGATACCCGCAAGTCGAAAGAAGCCATCGATCCGGCAGAGAAGATGGTGGAGTGGATGAACACGCTGAAGGAGACCGGGTTTGACATCCGGGGGTACCGTGAGGCCGCCGATGCGCGAGCCGCAGAGCTGGCCCGTGCACCTGCCGCGCCGGTGAACACTGACGGTCCGGATATCACGGATGTGGTGACGAAAGCGATTGCCGGTCTCAGCGACCGCAAGGTGCAATTCACGTATGCCGACCTGCTGGCACGCACGGTCGGCCAGCTGGAGGCGAAGGACGGTGTGTTTGATCTGGCGAGAAAGGGCATCGATGCCGCCATTGAACGGGAGCAGCTTATCCCTCTCGATCGCGAGAAAGGCCTGTTCACCTCAAACATCCACGTTCTCGATGAACTCGCCGTCAAAGCCCTGAGTCAGGAGGTACAGCGCCAGAATCATGTCTCCGTCACGCCCGATGCGTCTGTGGTGCGCCAGGTCCCTTTCAGCGATGCCGTCAGCGTGCTGGCGCAGGATCGCCTGGTAATGGGTATTGTTTCCGGTCAGGGCGGTGCAACCGGCCAGCGGGAGCGGGTGGCCGAGTTAACCCTGATGGCCCGGGAGCAGGGGCGTGACGTCCATATCCTGGCGGCCGATAACCGCTCACGTGATTTTCTCGCCGGTGATGTGCGTCTGGCCGGGGAAACGGTGACCGGTAAATCCGCCCTGCAGGACGGGACGGCGTTTATTCCGGGCGGAACACTCATCGTGGATCAGGCGGAGAAGCTGAGCCTGAAGGAAACGATTTCCCTGCTCGATGGCGCGATGCGCCATAACGTGCAGGTCCTGCTCTCAGACAGCGGGAAGCGCAGCGGGACCGGCAGTGCGCTGACGGTGCTGAAGGACAGCGGCGTGAATACGTATCGCTGGCAGGGGGGCCAACAGACCACAGCCGACATCATCAGTGAACCGGATAAAAGAGCACGCTACAGCCGGCTGGCACAGGAGTTTGCTGTCAGCGTACGTGAAGGGCAGGAAAGCGTGGCCCAAATCAGCGGGACGCGTGAACAGAGCGTACTCAACGGCCTTATCCGTGACTCCCTCAGACAGGAGGGGGTGCTGGGTGAGAAAGACACGACCATTACAGCCCTGACGCCGGTGTGGCTGGACAGTAAAAGCCGGGGCGTGCGGGATTATTACCGGGAGGGGATGGTGATGGAACGCTGGGATCCGGAGAACCGGACGCACGATCGCTTTGTCATTGACCGGGTGACCGCGAGCAGCAATATGCTGACCCTGAAAGACCGGGATGGGGTCCGTCTGGATCTGAAGGTTTCCGCGGTCGACAGCCAGTGGACGCTGTTCCGGGCAGATACACTGCCGGTGGCAGAGGGGGAACGTCTGGCGGTGCTCGGGAAGATACCGGACACACGCCTGAAGGGCGGGGAAAGCATCACGGTGATGAAAGTGGAGGAAGGGCAGCTGACGGTACAGCGGCCGGGGCAGAAAACCACGCAGACCCTGGCCGTGGGCGCGGGCGTGTTTGACGGTATTAAAATCGGCCACGGCTGGGTGGAAAGTCCCGGCAGGTCGGTTAGCGAGACGGCAACGGTCTTTGCGTCGGTGACGCAGCGTGAGCTGGATAACGCCACCCTCAACCAGCTGGCGCAGAGCGGAAGTCATCTCCGGCTGTACTCGGCGCAGGATGCGGCGCGTACGACGGAGAAGCTGTCGCGGCATACCGCGTTCAGCGTGGTCTCAGAGCAGCTGAAGTCCCGATCCGGCGAGACGGACCTGGATGCGGCCATTGCGCAGCAGAAGGCCGGGCTGCATACCCCGGCAGAACAGGCCATTCACCTGGCCATCCCGCTGCTTGAGAGCCAGGACCTGACCTTCTCCCGGCCCCAGCTGCTGGCGACGGCAATGGAAACCGGGGGCGGGAAGGTTTCGATGGCGGACATCGACACGACCATCCAGGCACAAATCAGGTCGGGGCAGTTGCTGAATGTACCGGTGGCGCACGGCTACGGCAATGACCTGCTGATTTCCCGTCAGACCTGGGACGCCGAAAAAAGCATCCTGACCCACGTGCTGGAAGGTAAAGACGCGGTGGCCCCCCTGATGGACCGCGTGCCGGCCAGTCTGATGACGGACCTGACCGCCGGACAGCGGGCGGCGACCCGGATGATTCTGGAAAGCACGGACCGGTTCACGGTGGTTCAGGGGTATGCCGGGGTGGGGAAAACCACCCAGTTCCGGGCAGTCATGAGTGCCATCAGTCTGCTGCCGGAAGAGACCCGTCCGCGCGTCATCGGTCTGGCGCCGACGCATCGCGCGGTCGGGGAAATGCAGAGTGCTGGCGTGGATGCGCGCACGACGGCATCGTTCCTCCACGACACGCAGCTGCTGCAGCGCAATGGCCAGACACCCGATTTCAGCAACACCCTGTTCCTGCTCGACGAGAGCTCAATGGTGGGGCTGGCCGATATGGCAAAAGCCCACTCCCTCATCGTCGCCGGCGGTGGACGGGCGGTGTCCAGTGGGGATAACGACCAGCTGCAGCCCATCGCGCCGGGCCAGCCGTTCAGGTTGATGCAGCAGCGCAGCGCCGCCGACGTTGCCATCATGAAAGAGATTGTACGTCAGATGCCTGAGCTGCGACCGGCGGTCTACAGCCTGATTGAGCGGGATGTGCACCGCGCCCTGACCACCATCGAGCAGGTCACGCCGGAGCAGGTGCCGAGAAAAGAAGGCTCATGGGCGCCGGGCAGTTCTGTGGTGGAATTCACGCCAAAGCAGGAAAAGGCGATAGAAAAGGCGCTGAGCGAGGGGAAAACCCTGCCGGAAGGTCCGCCCGCGACGCTCTACGAGGCGCTGGTGAAGGACTATACCGGACGGACCCCGGAGGCACAGTCGCAGACGCTGGTGATCACCCATCTGAATAAGGACCGGCTGGCGCTGAACAGTCTGATCCATGACGCACGGCGGGAGAACGGGGAAACCGGCAAAGAGGAAATCACCCTGCCGGTGCTGGTCACGAGTAACATCCGTGACGGTGAACTGCGCAAACTGTCGACCTGGACGGCTCACAAGGAGGCGGTGGCGCTGGTTGATAACGTATACCACCGTATCAGCAAGGTGGATAAGGATAATCAGCTGATCACCCTGACAGACAGTGAAGGAAAGGAGCGATTTATCTCACCCCGGGAGGCATCGGCAGAAGGCGTCACGCTCTATCGTCAGGAAAAGATCACCGTGTCTCAGGGGGACCGAATGCGCTTCAGCAAAAGTGACCCGGAGCGCGGCTATGTGGCCAACAGTATCTGGGAAGTGCAGTTTGTTTCGGGTGACAGTGTCACGCTGTCTGATGGCAAAATCACCCGTACGCTGACCCCGAAGGCGGAGCAGGCACAGCAGCATATCGACCTCGCCTACGCCATCACCGCCCACGGTGCCCAGGGGGCCAGCGAACCGTATGCCATCGCGCTGGAAGGGGTGGCCGGTGGTCGGGAACAGATGGCCAGCTTTGAGTCTGCCTATGTGGCTTTATCCCGCATGAAACAGCATGTTCAGGTCTACACCGACAACCGTGAGGGCTGGATAAAGGCCATCAAGAATTCACCTGAGAAAGCGACGGCGCACGATATTCTTGAACCCCGTAACGACCGGGCGGTGAAAACAGCCGATCTGCTGTTCGGGCGGGCAAGGCCACTGGATGAAACCGCCGCGGGCCGGGCAGCCCTGCAGCAGTCCGGTCTGGCACAGGGAAGTTCACCAGGAAAATTCATTTCTCCGGGGAAAAAGTACCCTCAGCCGCATGTGGCGCTGCCGGCATTTGATAAAAACGGGAAAGCCGCCGGTATCTGGCTCAGCCCGCTGACCGATCGGGACGGACGGCTGGAGGCTATCGGCGGAGAGGGACGAATTATGGGCAATGAAGACGCCCGGTTCGTGGCGCTGCAGAACAGCCGCAACGGAGAAAGCCTGCTGGCCGGGAATATGGGGGATGGCGTCAGAATGGCCCGCGACAATCCCGATACGGGGGTGGTGGTGCGGCTGGCCGGTGATGACCGCCCCTGGAACCCCGGGGCCATGACCGGTGGGCGGGTATGGGCTGAACCGGCGCCGGTGGCTCCGGTACCGCAGGCCGGGGCTGACATTATCCTCCCGCCAGAGGTACTGGCACAGCGGGCGGCAGAAGAGCAGCAGCGCCGGGAAATGGAAAAAAAGGCGGAACAGACTGCCCGGGAAATGGCCGGGGAGGCGCGTAAAGCCGGCGAGCCGGCGGACCGGGTGAAAGAGGTTATCGGGGACGTCATTCGCGGACTGGAGCGTGACCGGCCGGGTACGGAGAAAACGACGCTACCGGATGATCCTCAGTTCCGGCGCCAGGAGGAGGCGATTCAACAGGTGGCCTCAGAACGTCTGCAGCGTGAGCGTCTGCAGGCTGTGGAGCGGGACATGGTTCGTGACCTTAACCGCGAGAAAACCCTCGGGGGCGACTGACGCGCCTGCGGCTTGTCTGCTCCGGCAGCCTCCCCGATTAAAATCGGGCAGTCTGCCGGAGCGCTAAAAGGAAAAAAACATGAGAGCACAACACACATTTCCAGGTGCGACAGACCGCTGGCTTCATCGCCTGCTGACCTGGGCACCGGGACAAACGGATATGATTAAAACGGTCGCACTGGTACTGATGGTGACTGACCACACCGGCTTACTGCTGGCCGGAAACAATGAAGTGATGCGCCTGCTGGGACGGGGCTGTTTTCCGCTGTTCGGTCTGGCATGGGGAATGAATCTGGCCCGGCACGCGGAAATACGCCAGTCGCAGCTGAACAGCCTGTGGGGCTGGGCGCTGGTCGCCCAGGTGTCGTTTATGCTCATCGGGTACCCGTGGTATTCCGGGAATATTCTGTTTGCCTTTGCCGTCACGGGCCAGGTCCTGCGGTGGGTCAGCCAGCCGTCCTGGTATTACACCCTCCCGGCGGCTGGACTGCTGGTCGCCTGGATACCCCTGTCAACCGCCAGCTACGGCATGGCCGGAGTGGGCATGCTCACCGCCAGCTGGCTGCTTTGTCGCGCACAGCATGCACAGGAACGGCTGGGATACGGGGTGCTGTGGGCCCTCATGGTGTTGCTGATGAATATGCATGACGTGAGTGAATCAGTGGCCGGGCTGGCGATTGCGCTGCTGACGCTGATGGTGTGCTCATCTGCCGGAGAACGTGTGAAACGCTTCTGGCCGCGGCAGTTCTTCGTGATGTTCTATGCGGTGCACCTGGCGGTACTCGGTATTGTCGTCACGATGTAAAAAAAAACCGGACACAGGTCCGGGGGGCGGGCACATTGCCCGTAAACGTGACAAAGGGGACATCATCGTTGTGTCCACTGCATTGCGAGGTGA
The DNA here is from genome assembly GCF_001808265.1 of Klebsiella sp. HMSC16A12. Classification (NCBI taxonomy): domain Bacteria; kingdom Pseudomonadati; phylum Pseudomonadota; class Gammaproteobacteria; order Enterobacterales; family Enterobacteriaceae; genus Klebsiella; species Klebsiella sp. HMSC16A12. The sequence continues at coordinate 1,067 of NZ_KV792531.1, read as the reverse complement.
AACGATGATACCGTTAGCGTATCGTATAGCACAGACCTGTAGCTTTTATTGATATGGCCCCTTATGAGTGAAGAAAAACGCCCTGTACTGAGCCTGAAACGAAAACCGGCGGAGAACAGTACGGCCCCCGCAGAGGCAACCCCTGCTCCTGGTGTGGTGCGCCGAAAGAAGGTCGTGGTGGTCTCGTCCCCGCCGGCCTGGAAGGCAAAAAAAGAGAAACTTGAGAAGGTTAAACAAGCGGCCGAAGCCGCCGCGCGCAACGCTGCGCCGGTGCCGGTTAAAGCGGTAAAGACGCCACCTCCGGTGCGTTATCTTCGCCTGCTGCCGCCGGAACAGGCCATTATGACGCTGAAGGCATTCTGGCCACAGCTGTTCGACGGAAACTCCCCCCGTCTGCTGGTAACGGGCATGCGCGAACAGCTGTTTGCCGATATTGTGAAGCGCGACCTGCCGCTGTCGCATAAACAGGTGATCAAGTGCCTGAAGAGTCTGACCCGGTCTGCGGGCTATCTGTCCCGGATGAAGGTGGGGGCCTCCCGCTATGATCTGCAGGGGAATGCCGTCGCGACCGTCACCGCAGAGGAAGCGCAGTACGCCAGTGAGCGCATGATGAAAGAACTCCTGCGAACGGAGCGTATGCGGAGCCAGTCTGCTGACTGAATACAATCGGGGAGAGGAAATGGATTTTGAAGCGCGGAAACAAAAGGCGCTGGCGATAATGGCCAGCCGTAAGATGTGGAAAAGCAATTATGCACCGCTTCTGATACGCCTGCTGTGGCGGCTGGGGATAAAGATTCCCCCTCTGCCGTTTGCTCCGCTCTGGCAGGTTTTTGGCGTGATGACAGCCTCTTTCTCCGTCGGATACGGGCTGTGGATGTACTGGATGGTGTGGCGGGCCCAGGGGATGTCCCCCCTGTTCGCTTGTAAAATCAGTCTTATCGCCGGCGTGTTATTTGGCCTGACGATGGCGTTGTTTCATCTGTGGCGCCGAAAGGTGAATAAATTACCTGACTGGAAAGATTTATAACGGAATCAGAAGAACGCCGGAAACAGGACTTACCCTGGCT
>NZ_KV792530.1:0-4857 GCF_001808265.1 Klebsiella sp. HMSC16A12 | reverse complement strand
TTGATCTCTACCGGTCTCCCGGCGCACACTGTTTTTATAACCAGTATAGTAACATTGTTTTTTTTCAAATCCAGGCAGAACGTGAATTAATCAAATGGCTTCTCTTGCCTGTGCGTGGAACTTCGTTTACTGTTTTCGAAAATAGCCAGTGTTTTTGAACATGCCCCGGAGCGTCGTTGTTGAAAAGCCCAAATGCGCACAGTAGCCTGAGAGAAACCTATCTCCTGAAGTTCAGAAAGTGCAGTACGACTGAAACCCTTGACCGAGTGTTTGAGCGTATCCTGGATAAATTAAATGATGAAGGTGGGGATATAAATAAGATAACCAGCCTGAACGGAGCTTATGATCACCGCAGGGCTGAGATCTACATGAAAAAAAACTATGACAAAATACCTGCTTCCGTGTGGCATCTCATCCCCGATGAGATATGAATAATGTAATTAGACGCTGTTATTCCAGGTTTGATAAAAACGGATGATGTAGAATTCCTTTACTCATTTTTAACGAGGAATATACATGCGACGTAATGCACAAAAATGGATCCCGTTTGGATTTGATACGGATTCAAATAAAATTGTTGATATCGCCAGCGTTGAAAATGGGCTTTCGTGTAACTGTATCTGCCTCATCTGTGGGACCTCCCTGATTGCCAGGCAGGGTCAAAATAAAAAATGGCATTTTAGCCACAGCACAGAAGTAAAAGGGGTTTGTAGTGAGCTCACACTACAACATATAAAAAAATACATAAAGGTGAAAATACAGGAAAAAAAATACCTTGCTCTCCCTCATCTTCTGCAGGGTAAGGAGAAAGGGATAGTTAACCTCAAAAATCTCGCTGGTGGTGGGATTGTTTGTGGCCTTAATGCTGACCTCACAGGGATATGTAACGATACGACAATCGGGATATTTATTAATGATACGTCGGAGGATATCCAGCCCAATCCAGACCTGTTAGCGCAAACAGACCAGCTGGCGCTGGTGGAGATCGATGCCGTTCGGATTGAAAGTATCATCGCTCCATATCGTGAGAACGGGGAAGGCATAAAGATGATGGATGCGATAGAAAAGTTACTTTTCACCTCAGATGAAGCCAAGCGGTGGATCTACCATCCCTTAATGCAGACAGCATCACCACATACTTTACATCAGTACAAACGCCACCTGAATGCCAGCGGCAACCAGCTGCTTTCTATGATTCCGGTAGATCTACCCATGAATATGAATTCGTTGCCTCTGGCACCTGCACAGCAATGGCAACATTTACGATGGACAATAGAAATACTCGCTAAACTTACCCGGGCGGATATACCTTCAGGGAGTAGCGTTTTTGATGAACTGGTATCCTATGCACCGAGGATGCTGGATTCCTGGGAATCTATAAACGTACCCGCGTATGAACGTTGGTACGATTATTACATCAGTAAAAGGGGAGAGGGAGGACTGAATGAGGCGGAGCAGGAATACATTAGCTTCATAGTTAAAATCGCGAACTGGAACGTGTCTATACATAACTTACCAGAGTTTGATCGCGAGAGAGCTTTCCATGATTGGTTTCTCACTCATGATCCCAATAAGTGATCTTCTCAATCCGCGTCAGGTATCTTTTCCTAAGCCGAGGATGTAGACAGTAAAGCAGTTTCTCCGCAGTAGGTTTTCCACAGGATAGATCCAATAACTGATCCATAAAGGATCCAGAGAGTACCAAAAAGATCCCGGATCGCTGGAGGCCCTGTGCCGCTTGGCTTGGAAGGTGATCGGTGTCTATTGTATGCTACGAAATGTCTACTGTAATCTACAAACAGTCTACTGAATGCTATATATTGTCTATTGTGCGCTATAAAAGTGTCTACTGTATGCTATATTTTTGATGGTTATTCAAAACTTAGGGTTTGATGGAAATATCTAACAAAATCAATGAGTCATACCTAAATGTAGAAGAAATAAATCAGACTACTGGTGAAGTTATCACACTTTCTTCCACATCGGAGACCAGTGTACAGACAGTTCCTCTGATGCGTTTGGGGGTCTTTGTACCAACATTAAAATCGACGAACAAAGCGATCGCTAAGAAAAGCAATGTCGGATCAAACATCAACGCGTCAGACGATCTTAGGCATCTGGAGTTAGCCAAATCCGAAGGGTTTGAAAGGATTACCATTTCAGGTCCAAGGCTAGACATGGATACGGATTTCAAGGTTTGGACAGGAATCATATCGGTACTGACCGATAATGAACTCGAGTCTAACGAGGATGGGACTATCTCGATCCGATTTACTGAGTTTGCTATGCGATGTGGTTTTTCTCGTGGACGTCTGAAGGCTGAATTTCGTGAAAAAATCAAAGATTCGCTCAGGAAACTGATGTCTAATGTTGTTGAATTCTCCAAGGACAGAGGCACAAATATTGAAGTCACTAAATTTGTTCAGCTCATTGGTGAGTCAACCGTGGACATTGGTAATGACAAAGTTATCCTCACTCCGTCGAAAACGCTTAAGGATCTGTATGTTGGTGAATACAAGATCCTGCTTAAGCTGAGAGCCCTTAAAGCCCTTGCAAGGAAAGAGTCAGCCCAGGCCCTTTATACGTTCATTGAGGCTCTGCCACCTAATCCGATCCCTGTCAGCATTGAGAGGTTCAGGAAGCGTTTATCCCTCACTTCCAGACCTGCTCTTCAGAATTCAACGGTAAGAAAAGCACTTAAGCAACTGGAGGACATTGGATACCTTGAATACCAGGAGCTTAAGGAAGGCAACAAGATAGCGTTTCAAATCATCAAGAGAAATCCCTCCCTGAAGTAGAAAGTCCACCGACAATCGCTCTGAGGGGGCTTACGGGCCCTCTTCAGTAGAACCCGGGGATTGTTCTCTACAAAGTGCTATCGGATTGTACGTTAAAAACACCAAAAGTAACGCTGACATGTCGTAACCCCTTCCAACTTCAGTGAAAGTTTTTGAAAACGTAGTGGCTCAGCTGAAACTGCCGGTGAATTTCACATCAGGTTCCTAAGAAGGAAAGTAACTTTTCTTTTTTGCCATGATGCAAGAGCTTGTCTTCTGTTGCCTGTTTTGTAAATTCGTCTGGTAGATAGTCTACTGCACGCGACATGCGAACCTCGATTAGCCCTACGGAATACAAATGTCTACTGTATGCGATATCTGAATGCTGTTGGTAAAAGCAGGTGGCCGTTAAAGACAGATGTCTATTGTACGCTACAAGTATCTCAATCTGGGGTGTGCTGCAGGGTGACGATCTACTGTATGCGGCACCCGGTTGAATGTTCGATCAGGTCCGCATTTATCGGTGGTGTATTTCATTTGTCTACTGTGTGCGGCCATTCACGCTATAGGGTATGAGCTGGTGGATAATGGCCTATCGTATTTCAATACTGCCATGGCTTCAGAACAGGGGCGTTTTAATGATTGCGATCGCATATTGTCTACAGTATGCGACATGCGTCACAACCGGACACCGGTATACGTTTGCTGTTCTACAAGGACGATGAGAGGAGTTCTGACGTAGACCCGGATTATAGCGGCATGCATAACTACACCACGTATGAAGAACATGTGCGCTATGTAGAACTACCGCAGCATGAGCATGAAAATCATCATCACGATAAGGAGGGCACGGCAAGTGATGTTCTGGAACCAAAAAAAGAAAGAGAAAGCAGCAACCGGCAATGAAAAAAAGCGCTTCGATCACCTGCTTTCGGTGGCCGAGAAATTACCTGTCATGACGCTGCCCGATCTCATTCGCGCTATCGTGCGACCAATACAGAGTGATTTCTTGCTGGCGGTAGCCGAGGAAGGAACAGATGCCCGACCAAATATGACCCCTGAAAAGTTCTTCTTTGAAGAGCTTATCCATGTGAAATCGTATGAAAAGATGAAAGAACATGAGATGGACGGCGCTGATTACCCGTTGTCACTGGCAAGTGATATGGTGCTGCCGTGGCCTTGGAGCCTACAACGCTTTATCAATAACGTTTCACGTATTGGAAGCTATAAGGGGAAGCCGTGGAAGCAGGATAATAGCAATCATTATGTTGAGCTATGGTTGCCCTGGCGTATTGGCTTTGTGGGTGGCGGAAATCATTCAATAACGGCTGGCATTCTGGCCGGAGAAGGGACGCTAATCCCTGAGCACGTTTACGATATGTCCTGGCTGTTTGAGCTGGTCCGAACGGACGGTAATCACTGGTTTGTTGACGATCATAAGGTCGAAGCGGTTAAGTCGGGGCGTTCAGCTGCGGTGTTTGAGATAGGGCGGCTATTAGTGGAAGGAGCTTAAGAATTTTGCTCGAACTGCTTGCTGAAGACGTTTACGTCACGATGATCCCTGTTAAGCCTGTGGCTAAGGATCTATGTCTACTGTATGCGACAATCACCGCATATCGGTTATGCCCAAATAGGGGAAGGTCTATTGTATGCGATATCGGGCTATGGCTGATCAGTGCTGGAGGCTACCTATTCGTGTCTACTTATTCGTGTCTACTGTATGCGACGGCCAACTCAAGTGGATATGCGCTAGTGGGAGAACGGTCTACTGTATTCGACGTGCCGTTAAATGGCCGATTCTCGCCGGTTATGCAGGCTATGAACAACTGGTGTCTACTGTATACGCCAAGCCACGCACCGGTAGGTGCTGACAGACAATGGTCTACTTTATGCGACGTGCGCTGAAATAGCCGATCCTTGCCGGTTATGCAGGTTACGAACAACTCTGGTGTCTACTGCATACGCCAACCCACACACCGGTACGTGCTGACAGGCAATAGTCTATTGTATTCGATGCCCGGTTAAATGGCCGGGCATCGCCGGTTCTACCGGGCAGGAACAACGGGTGTCTACTGTAGGC
>NZ_KV792529.1:0-13444 GCF_001808265.1 Klebsiella sp. HMSC16A12 | reverse complement strand
AACCGTCAATACGGCGCTCACTTAACGCTCACGAGCTTTGAACCGGGAATGACGGTCTCCCTTGTTGCCCGGCAACATGGTGTGGCAGGCAGCCAGCTATTTCTCTGGCGTAAGCAATACCAGGAGGGAAGTCTTACTGCTGTGGCTGCCGGAGAACAGGTCGTTCCTGCCTCTGAACTTGTTGCCGCCATGAAGCAGATTAAAGAACTCCAGCGCCTGCTCGGCAAAAAACGATGGAAAATGAACTCCTTAAAGAAGCCGTTGAATATGGGCGAGCAAAAAAGTGGATAGCGCACGCGCCCTTATTGCCCGGGGATGGGGAGTAAGCTTCGTCAGCCGTTGTCTCCGGGTGTCGCGTGCGCAGTTGCACGTCATTCTCAGACGAACCGATGACTGGAAGGACGGCCGCTGCAGCCGTCACACGGATGATACGGATGTGCTTCGCCGTATACACCATGTTATCGGAGAGCTGCCCACATATGGTTATCGTCGGGTATGGGCGCTGCTTCGCAGACAAACAGAACCTGATGGTATGCCTGCGATCAATGCCAAACGTGTTTACCGGATCATGCACCAGAATGCGCTGTTGCTTGAGCGAAAACCCGCTGTACCGCCATCGAAACGGGCACATACCGGCAGAGTGGCTGTGAAAGAAAGTAATCAGCGATGGTGCTCTGACGGGTTTGAGTTCCGCTGTGATAACGGAGAAAAACTGCGGGTAACGTTCGCGCTGGACTGCTGTGACCGTGAGGCACTGCACTGGGCGGTCACAACGGGTGGCTTCGACAGTGAAACAGTACAGGACGTCATGCTGGGAGCAGTGGAACGCCGCTTTGGCAGCGAGCTTCCGGCGTCTCCAGTGGAGTGGCTGACGGATAATGGTTCATGCTACCGGGCGAATGAAACACGTCAGTTCGCCAGGATGTTGGGACTTGAACCGAAGAACACGGCAGTGCGGAGTCCGGAGAGTAACGGAATAGCAGAGAGCTTCGTGAAAACGATAAAGCGTGACTACATAAGTATCATGCCCAAACCAGACGGGTTAACGGCAGCAAAGAACCTTGCAGAGGCGTTCGAGCATTATAACGAATGGCATCCGCATAGTGCGCTGGGTTATCGCTCGCCACGGGAATATCTGCGGCAGCGGGCCAGTAATGGGTTAAGTGATAACAGGTGTCTGGAAATATAGGGGCAAATCCACTGGAAATGTTCTTATAAAAGAATATAATAACAGCGGCGTAAGCAGCTCAATAAATCCATGAAATCTATCAAACGGAGGCACCGTATCCGACAATGGCGATCAATAGTAGTTTTGGCGGGCGCGGAAGATTTAACCCAATGTAGGGTAAGACGCATAATTTGCGCCTAAACCTTTTAGGGCTTCAAGATCCCGGCCCTAAGTTTATACATGTCCACACAAGGTTAAATAAAAATTAAATGCATAAAAACTCACCATACACGGCCTCTCATTCACTAAATGTTCAAAGTGAGCTCAAATGTAAAGCTATGTTATGAAATAAGTAACAGTTGGATGTATCTGTTTGAAATCCATGAACTATTTTACTTTATAGATTTTTTTTATGAAACAACCAGTTAGCTATAGGAATCATCCAGTAGGCATAAAATGCGTAAGAAATTATGCTCTTATAATGCAAAACATATGCTGTCAGGAATATATTTCATAATAGCCTGGTTTTTAGCCGAATCACGGGAGTTTGGAAACCTGTGGTCAGTGAGGTGTATGCTGGTATTTAACAACCAGACATTGGGTAGTTGCAGCGGTCAGTAGCCTGGCCGTCAATACTCCTGACAAAACAAGAGTTTCGCCCTTTGGCAGCCAGAGCCAAGGGCGGTAGCGTGCCTACATTACATGTAGTAAGCCGTGATTGACCATCTCGCGGGTTGTTGAGGAATGGTATGAGGATAGTGTATTTTGTCAATGCAGCGTGGTACTTCGAACTGCATTGGTTGGACCGGTCAGAAGCGGCAATTAGCAAAGGGTATGAAGTTCATCTTGTAAGTAATTTTGCTGATGACGCCATCAAAAATAACCTGGAAAAAAAAGGTATAAAATGTTGGGATATTGAGCTTAACAGATTTTCTAAAAATGTGTTTAAAAACATTTCAATATTCACTGCATTTAGAAAGATCTGTAAGCAAATTAAACCCGATCTTATTCATCTAATTACTATAAAACCAATCCTTTTTGGTGGATTGTATGCCCGGGTTGCAGGCATCCCTTTTGTCGTGAGCTTTGTGGGATTAGGGAGATTGTTTGGCAATAAACGAGGTTGGTTGAATAAATTCATTTTCAACTCAGTACTGTCAATTTATAGTCTTTTGCTATCAGCAAAAAGCCCAGCGCAAGTAATATTTGAGCATAATGCTGACTTTGCTGAGCTGAATAAATATATTAAATTTGATGAAAATAACATCCATATCATTGAAGGAGCCGGGGTAGACAGGTTTCGCTTTAGTTATCAGCCAGAACCAACTCAGAATAATTTCTCGGTATTATTTGCCAGCCGTTTGCTATGGTCAAAGGGGCTCGGTGAAGTAGTCGAGGCCATCGGTAAGGTTAAACAAAATGAAAATAACACAACCTTATACGTTGCGGGAATTCTCGATGACAAAGATCCGGATAGAATTGAATTAGATCAAATTTTGCAATGGGAAAAAGAAGGAAAAATCATTTGGTTAGGTCGAAGAGATGACATCCAAAATTTAATCAGAAATAGCCATGTCGTGATTTTGCCAACTAAATATTCAGAAGGCGTGCCAAGAATAATCATTGAAGCGTGTGCTATGGGCCGAAGTTGCATTGTCGGAAATGTACCCGGCTGTAAAGCTATAATTAAAGATAATTTCAATGGATGTGTACTAAAAACACATAGCGCTAGTGAGATCGCGGAGAAAATTGAATATCTTAGAGATAACATGGAAATAAGAAAAAAATTCGGCCTACGCTCAGCCGAAATTGTAAAAGAAAGATTCAGCAAAGAAATTGTTATAGATAAAACGTTATGTGTTTACAATAAAATACTAAGTACAACAAAGCGGTAAAAATAATGATTGGAACTTTAGTAAATATTTCGAAGATAATTATCCAGAAGCGCGAGTTAATCTGGCAAATGTCTAAAAGAGACGTTATGGGACGCTATAAAGGATCCTTTCTTGGTCTGGCATGGTCACTTTTCAACCCCATATTGATGTTAACAGTCTACACATTTGTATTCTCGGTTATATTCAAATCTCGTTGGGGAAGCAGTCCAGATACCGGGCATGCAGATTTTGCAATCATTTTGTTTACCGGACTGATTATTTTTAACTTATTTGCAGAATGTATTAACAGGTCAACCAGCCTTATCACCTCAAATGTAAACTTCGTCAAAAAAGTTGTTTTCCCTATTGAGATATTACCTATAGTAAATCTGCTGGCTGCTTTATTTCATGCCAGCATTAGCCTCATAGTCTTATTTATCGCGATACTGGTGTTTAAGCATCAGCTTCATTTTACTGTCCTGTTACTGCCAGTCATTACTATTCCACTTATGCTCTCTATACTTGGATTAAGCTGGATCCTGGCCTCACTGGGCGTTTTTGTTCGTGATATGCCACAAACTATTAGTATCATCGTAACAATATTAATGTTTTTATCTCCCGTATTTTATCCGTTATCAGCATTACCGGTGGTTTTCCAAAAAATTGTAATGTTGAATCCTCTGGCATTTATGATTGAAGAAGCAAGAAAAGTTGTTTACTGGGGAATTGAGCCTAACTGGACCATGCTCGCAATTAATATGCTTATTGGTTTAGTTATCTGTGCTGCAGGTTTTTTATTTTTCCAAAAAACAAAAAAAGGATTTGCCGATGTCATCTGATAACATTGCAATTAGCGTAAGTAACATTAGCAAATGCTATAACATTTACCAAAACCCCAGAGATAGGTTAAAACAGTTTTTCTTACCTAAAGTCCAGAGTATGGTTGGGAAACCTGTACAACGCTACTATAACGAATTTTGGGCGTTAAATAACATCAACTTTACCATCAATAAAGGTGAGTCAGCGGGAATTATTGGACGCAATGGTTCTGGCAAAAGTACATTACTACAGCTAATCACCGGCACGCTAACTCCAACAACGGGCACGATACAAACCAAGGGAAGAATAGCTGCCCTCCTGGAATTAGGCTCCGGTTTCAACCCAGAGTTTACCGGTAGGGAAAACATCTATCTTAACGGCGCCGTTCTGGGATTATCGCGGGCAGAAATAGATGCAAAATTTGATGCTATTGCCGGTTTTGCTGATATAGGAACCCATCTCGACCAGCCGGTAAAAACATACTCCAGCGGAATGATGGTGCGTCTTGCATTTGCCGTTCAGGTACAATTAGAGCCAGATATTCTCATCGTAGATGAAGCACTTGCTGTAGGCGACGCACTTTTTCAAAAGCGCTGTTTCCAACAAATTGAGAAATTAACCAGCAATGGCGTAACTTTACTGTTTGTTTCACACGATCAAGAGTCCGTGCGTACCTTAACAAACAGAGCTATTCTTCTCGATCGTGGGACGCAATTAAGTACTGGCTTATCATCAGAAGTTTTACTTGAATATCGTCGTTTACTACACCGGGAAGAAAGTAAGTATTTTTCTCAGTTAGCAGAGGAAGTTGCTGCCCACGCGGACGCCACTCGCGATATTAATCAAACCCCCACCGCGCCGGCTAAGATAGAAATTAGTGCTAATGCTGAAACCCCTGCTGTAGAGGAAACCTCGCCCTCTCGTACAGATAAACTATCGTTCGGTGAAGGTGAAGCAGAGGTTGAAAATGTTGAATTGTTTACGGCTTCTGGTGAACGCAGCAATGCCTTTAACCCTGGTGATAAAATCAGAGTTCGTGTTAATTGCAAAGTAAATAAAGATATAAACCACATTAACGTTGGCATTCGTATTCGCAATAAAGAAGGCGTCAAAATTTATTCATGGGGAACGTTAAACCAGGACATGTATGTTCGTTTCCATCAACTTAAAGATCCCCAATTTTGGGAACGTGAGTTTAAAGCAGGCGAGCGTTTTTATGTTGATATGGAATTTGAATGTACTTTAGGAACAAACCTATATGAAATACAGGCGGCGATATCCTATGAGGGGACACCTAATTATTTCTCGCAGCGCATTTTACACTGGCGTGATGAAGCCGCGTTTTTTCACGTTAATGTCCTGCGTGATGAATATTTCTTTGGTGGCATTCTGGATCTCAAGATGACTGCAGAGTGGTAAGTTGATGAATGATATTTCAATAACTGATTATCTCGGGCCTGGGGTGTATTTATTACAAAATTACCCAAAAGAAACTGAGGGCCTGATTGCAGAGAAGGGTTATAAGGTGCACAACTGCGCTGATCTGGCGCAGTGTAAAGATATTCTTAACCGCAATAAGGTTAATTTCCTTTTAACCAATGATAAAGATAATAATTTTAATGAATATGTCAAGATTGTCAGAACCGCTGCAAGACAGCTTGTAAATAAAATCGTTATTAATATCTTTGTAGAAAAGGGAAACGGTCAGAGTTTCCAGGATTTTATTAATATAACTGACAATCTTGGTTATTCGATAGACACTGTATTTTATTTGCTCAATCCTGGCTATGATGAACAATTTCGGGATGATCAAAGCCTAAAGATAGTTTTGAGTTATAGACGTCAGTCAGGAGTTTCGACAGACAAAAATATCTTAGAAACGACTATTTTTGAAAAAAAACTTGTAAATACTTTTCCCTACATACGTCCTGGGGATCGAGTACTTGTAATCATTAAGAATAAAAATTCGATAACAAACATTAAAAATATTATTGCAGAACAAACCAAGGCATCTGAAGTTGAAATTTACTCATTGGATGAAATTAAAAGTGTTCAGCTAAATGGCAATGGCTACCATTTTCTCATTACTGATAAATATGCCGATGATGGACTAAATAATGCACTCAAAGTCATTATATCTTACCTGGTGCCCGCTGGCAGGTACGTTAGTTTTCATACAGATAAAACTGTAGTTGAGACATTAAGTAATTACAATTTACAACCTGAAGTTTATTTATTTTATGAACATGGCCATTTAAAGACTCAAATACATCAGGGAGAGGAAATTACACTCTCTCCTGAATTATGTGTTTTTATGAAAAGCCCTTTAGCCAGGTCAGAGCTTCCGTATCAGGAAACGATTTATGGCTACTCGCATCCACCAAAAAACCTATTAGCTTTTGCCAGAGATTATACTAACCCGTGGCTTATTCGCGGGATCGTAGAATTCCCATTCAGGAATAGGTCAACTTATCATCTACAGCAGTATAGCCATCAGATTTTGGAGCACAGTGCTCCTGACAGCCCCGATTATGCCGCTGCATTGGCAGTATTAGGTTATCAAATGCTAAGCGGCAGTGATGATACAGCTGACATTTACGCAAAAATGCTAGATTACTGCTCAAATGTGTCGCAGATGGATAATCCTACGCCACATCAATATCGTTGGCTCATATCTTTATCGACACTTTTAGGTCTTATTTGTAACAAAAATAATGATAAAACTAATGCGTTAATCCATTTATCTCGTGCAGCAAACTCCAGCATTGATAAATTTAGCCCCTCTATCGGCACGAAGATTTTACAAAGCTTTTATCTTCAGTCCGTTATATTAATTTCTTTAAATAGAATCTCCTGTGCCGAGATAATCGTCGATAGAGGGATTAAAAGAGGTATACAGCTACTTTATCAACATCCTGACGAACTGGTGGGTAAAATATCTCAACCATTTAATTTTGTGCTTTATATTTACCATGATATTCTTGATTGGCTTATAAAGATGGTCAACATTAAAAACGCCATACCAGGCAGAAAATTCAACATTGCAAATTTTGACAACGGTAACACCTGGTCGGCTTTGCTTCATGAACGCATGAATGCAATAAATAATATGTCGCAAATGATAGATGAGCGTGACAGAACAATTCATGAGCAAAAATGCTTAATTGATGAACGCGATAGAACTATTCACGACCAGAAGCGCCTTATTGATGAGCGAGACAGCACTGTTCTTACGCAAAAAAATTTAATTGATGAGCGTGACCTGGTCTCTGCTCAGCAAAATCAATTAATTGAGCAGACTAATAAAACTATTCAGCAGCAAATTCAAAATGTAACTGACTTAAATAGTCAAGTTTCCTCTAAGGAACAGAAAGTTGATGAATTACAGAATCAAAACATAAAATTAATTTCATTAATCGATGAAAAAGATCTCCATATTGCTCAGCTCTCTGCAGATCTAGAACGTGCAAATACCATACTGCGTAAGATTAATAGCACGCCTGTAATAAGGCATCTACTACGCATGCTAAATATAAAATAATTCTATTGTGAAAGGTTATAATGGCTAATATTGCTTGGTTTATACCTCAACTCATTGAAGGGTCTGGTGGCCACCGCACAATGCTGCAACATGCCGCTTATCTGGAAAAAATGGGTCATACATGTACAATTTATCTTGAAGATAAAAGCGGCAAAACAAGCGGTGCAGAGGTAATTCATAAATTATTTGGTCTAAAATTTAAAGACGTCATTTATGACTGGAATAATGCGCAACCATGTGATGCTGCAGTTGCAACAATATGGTATTCTGCACCATTCGTGGCCGCTCTACCATTTGATTGTAAACGTTTATATTTCGTTCAGGATTTTGAAGCTTACTTCAACCCGGTGGGCGATGCTTACCTGATGGCTGAAAATTCATACTGTTACGGCTTAAAGCCAATTACGATTGGGCGCTGGTTACGATATAAACTGCAAAATGATTTTGCTGTTGAAAGCTATCACTTCGAATTTGGGGCGAATCATAATATCTATAAGCGCGTTCCCACCATTCAAAAAGAAAAAGCGGTTTGCTTTATCTATCAGCCAGATAAACCGCGACGTTGTTCGCGTATTGGTATTGAGGCTTTAGGTATAGTTAAACATTGCATGCCAGATGTTAAAATTTATCTTTATGGTTCATCAATTAATGATAATCTCTGGTTCGAGCATGAAAATCTAGGTTTATTAGATTTGCCGAAATGTAATGAGCTATATAATAAATGCTCCGTAGGACTCTGTATTAGTTCTTCAAATCCCTCTCGCATCCCCTTTGAAATGATGAATGCAGGCCTTCCCGTTGTTGAAGTCTGGCGAGAAAACAATCTTTATGATTTTAGCGAAGATGCTATGCTGTTGTGTAAACAGACACCTGAAAGCATTGCCACCGGTATTATGAAAATTCTAAACGATGCTGATTTAGCCGCGAGTATGAGCTCGGCTGGTCAAAAGTTTATGAATGGGCGTACCCTGGAAACGGAAACAGAAGGCTTTTACAAAGCGTTCAACTGCGTGATGAACGAGCAGGCATACACAGCAGAAGTGATTTCACGATCGTATAATAAGCCCCCGTTTGAAGCCCCTCTTGCCAGACCTGATATTGCCAACACGTTAACATTCGCGCATCAGAGTCTGTTAAAGAGAATTGCTCTACGTTTACCGTTATTTGTGCGCACACCTTTAAGCGCGCTTTATTTTAAGTTGAAGAATTAATCCAGATGAATAAATTTAAACTCAAAACTGTTGATGTATGGGATACAATTCTGCGTCGTGATTGCCATCCAGACTTCATAAAGCGGTCAACTGCATATTATTTTTTCCTTAAATTTCATTCGCTACACAATGTTGATTCCGTCGACCAGCTATTTACTAAGCGAGTTGAAACAGAGCGCTTAATTGGTAAGAAAAACAAAGATCTTGGTTATGATGATGAGTATCTCATTCAGGATGTAATGCTTCAATGGGTAGAAAACTATATCTCTGCAGAGCAATATGATACGCCAGCGATAGCACATGAGCTATATTCCTGGGAAATTGAGCAAGAGAAGAAGCACATCTATCTGGATCCAGGTATTGAGGACTTTCTTGCGCAATATCCCTCTGATAAGACAATCTTTCTGTCCGATTTTTATACTTCATCCACTGATTTAACAGAGTTACTCGTTAGCGCTGGATTGGATCAGTCTGTCATATCAGATGGCGTTTCTTCAATTGACGAGCGACTGAACAAGAGAAGTGGACGTCTCTTCGATTTTATTCAACAAAAATATCAGTTAGCCGGCGTTGACTGGATACATATTGGCGATAATGAATGGTCCGATGTGCAAATGCCGACATCAAAAGGTATAAAAAGTATTCGGTATCTCCCAGCCCAACAGCATCAGCTGCGTGAGCAAAAAGAGTTTCTCTGGAATAAAAATGAAGATCTCACGGAAACGATCACCAATAATATTCTTAATAAATATGCAGCATCTAAAGATTTATCAGTTGATTTTCAGCTTGGCTTGAAAACAACTCCGTTAATCGCTGGTTTTTGCCTTAAAATTTTGGAACAAGCCGTCATATCAAAAAGTGAAAAAATCCTCTTTTTCACTCGTGAAGGCGAGTTTTTCATTAAAGCAATGAATATTTTGATTAGTCATCTCAAGACTAATATTAAAGAAATAAAGTTACCAGAAATCGATATTATAGAAGTCAGCCGTCTGGCTACCTTCGCGCCGTCTCTACAAGAAATTAGCATAAAAGAGATGATGCGTGTTTGGAATTTATATAGCACACAGTCCATTAGCTCTTTATTCAAGACCCTTAACGTTGCCCCTGAAACATTCCAGAGTTTCATCGACAAATATGGGATTCCTGCAGATGAACAGATCCAATATCCATGGCAGGACAGCCGTATTCAGCAACTTTTTGACGACTCTGGTTTCAAAGAGACGCTCTGGCAGCATGTGATGCAGCAAAGAGCTCTTTTGAAGAACTATTTTGCGACAAAAGGTCTAACTGATGATATCAATGCGCGTATTTGCGTAGTCGATGTCGGCTGGCGTGGCACCATTCACGATAATATTGCTCTTCTTTATCCTGATATTCATTTTACCGGCATATATCTGGGCCTGCAGAAATTTCTCAACGAGCAACCATCAAACACATCAAAAGTTGCTTTTGGCCCAGATTTGAATCACCAACTGGAGTATCCTCATTTTCTTGATTCCGTTGCTCCTATTGAAATGATTACCAACTCCCCTTCAGGTAGCGTAACAGGCTATGGGCTGGAGAATGGTAAGATAGTCGCTATTCGCAGTGTTAACGACGACGAAAACAGCGCGTGGCATAATTTCACAAAAACATTTCAAGAAGGGATCCTGGCCGGTATGGAATCCTTCTCCGCTGCAGTGTTGAGTTATGGCATTACTCACGACGTTGTACGTGGCTACGCCCTAAATATTTGGGATGTGCTAATTAGTGGTAGTAATAAATCTCTAACTGACGCTTTTAATAATTTAAATCATAACGAAACATTCGGCTTAGGTGGATACGTTAAGAAAAACCATGTACCCTCGACCTTCGAGATATTAAGCTCTTTATGGAATAAAAACAACCGTGCAGCATTGATTGAATTTATTAAAGCAAATCAATGGAGCGATGGCATACGTAAAAGAGACAATCTGCCCTCGCTAAATAAATACATTTTAGCACTGACGATTGACCTTGCGGTTTTTTATAAAAGAAAATTCTATCGCAAGTATTAATTACTTTTTATTCAGGGCATCGACAGATGCCTTTTTTAAAGTTAGCAAAGCCCTGTCAGTGCTGGTTACAGGCATGCAAAATGCTATAGCCAGTTATCAACTTTCCTTGTCTCCCTCTTTAATAATTTTGTTAAATTTAGTGTTTTTTCCTCCAGTAATATATATTTTTTCACTAACTCCGGATTGGGGTAATCCGCTCAGGGATTGAATGCGTGCTTTGGTTTCATTGCTAGATTCCAGTAAACAATGATGGTAAATCAGGTGATCCACGCAGCCAGCCAGTGTAAAATCGACAATTATATATAGCGGGACTAAGTTAACTCGGAGGATAAATATGAAGTTTTTAGTGACTGGAGCCGCAGGCTTTATCGGGTTTCATACCTGCAAGCGCCTTCTCAATGCGGGCCATGAGGTTGTCGGCCTCGACAATATGAACGACTATTATGACGTCAATCTCAAGCAGGCCCGTCTGGATTTACTCCAGTCTCCCCTGTTCCGTTTTCACAAAATTGATCTGGCGGATCGTGACGGTGTCGCCCAACTTTTTGCTAATGAGAAATTTAACCGGGTGATCCATCTTGCTGCCCAGGCCGGCGTGCGCTATTCGCTGGAAAATCCCTTTGCTTATGCCGATTCTAATCTGATCGGTTATCTGAACATACTGGAAGGATGCCGACATAATCAAGTTGAGCATTTACTCTATGCGTCGTCCAGCTCGGTTTATGGTTTAAATCGCAAGATGCCATTTTCTACCGATGATTCAGTTGACCACCCGGTTTCACTCTATGCCGCGACGAAGAAAGCTAATGAGCTGATGGCGCACACCTATTCCCACCTGTACGGCATCCCGACCACCGGGCTGCGCTTCTTTACAGTGTATGGTCCGTGGGGTCGCCCGGATATGGCGCTGTTCAAGTTCACGAAAGCGATGCTGGAAGGAAAAAGTATCGACGTTTACAACTACGGCAAAATGAAGCGCGACTTCACCTATATCGACGACATCGTCGAGGCGGTGGTTCGGGTGCAGGATGTGATCCCGCAGGCCAATGCCGACTGGACCGTTGAGAGCGGTTCGCCGGCCACCAGTTCCGCGCCATACAGGGTATATAACATTGGCAACAGCTCGCCGGTGGAGTTGATGGACTACATCACCGCTCTGGAAGAAGCGATGGGGATGGAAGCTGAGAAAAACATGATGCCGATCCAGCCGGGCGATGTCCTGGAAACCAGCGCCGATACCAAGCCACTGCATGATCTGGTTGGCTTTAAACCGCAGACGTCGGTCAAGGATGGCGTGAAGAACTTTGTGGACTGGTATAAGGCATATTACCAAGCATAACCACACTTCCCTCTATTTCTAAACCGTAGCCTGTAGGCTACGGTTTAATTCATAGCATTCCCTATATTATTAAGTCACTGCGACCTTCAGCCCAGCTTAAAGATTATCTCGTTTTATGAGGGGGATCAAAATTGCAAAAGCCGGCAAAGCAGATTTCTTGTTGTTATCCCTAAACCATCTCCTGGGAAGTGGTGATTGATCCTGTAAGCCTGTATCCTGAAGACCAATCATGTTGAAATATCTTTGCTTGCTCACAACAAGTAAAAAGAGACAAACTGACATGGGACTTTACAGAAGTTCATCAACACAGGTTTTCTTGAGGGGGCGATAAAACTGACTGAGATCGTCAGGGTTTTGAGATTTTTGGCTACTTTGTTAGCCAGAGCCTGCAACTTTTTCCGTCCATACATCAACCTGCTTTTTATGTTGGATTGAACATATTAAAATCAGGCAATTACACAAATTTATTACGGGTTCATTGCTAGGACAGTAACCAAAAAGTAACAGTAACTCCACTTACAAGATGTAGTCTTAGAAGACCACCCTCTGTCTTTTATGAAGGTGGTCTTTAAACTTTACCTTCCGGCGCTTATCTCCAGCATCTACATCTCAGTGATGGTAGCTCTTCACAAGGTTATATAACTCTAGCCGGGCAGTTCAAATGAAGCAACGAGTTTGATTCAATACTCCGAGCAACATCACAATTTTCTCAGTTATAAGATTGTTATTTTTACCTGAACTTCGCCACTCATATTACTGTTATCATTCTTACGAGAAAATAACATATATAACATTACCAAGAGTTAAAATGCCATTATCTATTAGATATTCATACTATCGATATTCTCTATTACAAATAGACGTTTGGCATCTTAAATTGATGACTATGATCTTGCAACACCTTATTTATAATATCCGAAAGATTTTTCAATGGTTTTATATAGATAATGATAATAAAATTCAAAGCTGTCTTTATCAAAGAATAAAGATTATAGTTCGGACATTATATTAACCAATACAACGCTTATGAAAATTGTTGTATTTTTCGGAAGGAAAATCATAATTCCACACTACTACTCCTATCTTATTTCATCCTTCTTCTATTTTTTTAAATATACCTTTACCTTTTTCCATATGGGGTTCGGGATAATTATTAGATATCTTTTTTGCTGGTGATCCTGCCCAAACAGTAAACTCATCGTCAATATCTTTTATGACTAAACCACCGGCACCGATAGCTACATTATCACATATGCTGGCACCAAGTACTGAAGTATTAACCATTAACATGACATTATTACCTATTTCAGGTGCTCTCTCTTCGGCTTGTCCTATTATCACACCTGCAGAAATAGAAAAATTATAACCAATTTTACACTTATCGTTAATTATTATATTTTGTAAGTGCCATATGGTCAATCCTTCTCGGTGATGGTGCCAACTTACTGATTTAGTG
>NZ_KV792528.1:0-89539 GCF_001808265.1 Klebsiella sp. HMSC16A12 | reverse complement strand
AAGGCGGCGGTGGAAGCCGCCATCGCCCGCGCTAAAGCGCGTAAAGCCGAACAGCAGGCCGCACAAAAGGATCTCGCGTCAGCCGCAGCCAATGACGACCCGCGCAAAGCGGCCGTCGCCGCGGCTATCGCCCGCGTTCAGGCGCGTAAAGCAACACAGCAGGCAGTTAACGAGGAATAAATGGTTTTCAGAATCGCAAGCTCCCCCTATACCCATAACCAGCGGCAGACCTCGCGTATTATGCTGCTGGTGCTGCTCGCCGCTGTGCCTGGCATTGTGGTCCAGACCTGGTTTTTCGGCTGGGGCACCGTACTGCAGATTGTCCTCGCCGCCCTGACGGCCTGGGCGACCGAAGCCGCTATTCTCAAACTGCGTAAACAGCCTGTTGCTGCCACGCTGAAAGATAATTCCGCCCTGCTCACCGGCCTGCTGCTGGCGGTGAGTATTCCGCCACTGGCCCCGTGGTGGATGGTGGTGCTCGGCACTGCCTTTGCCGTAGTCATTGCCAAGCAGTTGTACGGAGGCCTGGGCCATAACCCCTTCAACCCGGCAATGATCGGCTATGTCGTGCTGCTGATTTCGTTCCCGGTGCAGATGACCTCCTGGCTGCCTTCCTATGAGATAGCCGCCCATATCCCGGCATTCAGCGACGCGCTGCAGATGATCTTCACCGGTCATACCGCCGCCGGAGGCGACATGGCCAGTCTGCGGCTGGGTATCGACGGCGTCAGCCAGGCCACCCCGCTGGATACCTTTAAAACCTCCCTGCATGCCGGACATAGCGTTCAGCAGGTGCTGCAATTGCCGGTCTACGGCGGCGTGCTGGCAGGTCTGGGCTGGCAGTGGGTGAATATCGCCTGGCTGGCAGGCGGCCTTTTCCTGCTGTGGCAGAAGGCGATCCGCTGGCATATCCCGGTCAGCTTCCTTGTTAGCCTCGGCCTGTGCGCCACCCTCGGCTGGATTTTTTCGCCGCAGAGCCTGGCCTCACCGCAGATGCATTTGCTCTCCGGGGCGACCATGCTTGGCGCCTTCTTTATCCTGACCGATCCGGTGACGGCCTCAACAACCAACCGCGGCCGTCTGATCTTTGGCGCCCTCGCTGGCCTGCTGGTCTGGCTCATCCGCAGCTTCGGTGGTTATCCGGACGGCGTGGCGTTTGCCGTTCTGCTGGCGAATATTACCGTGCCGCTGATCGATTACTACACGCGCCCGCGCGTATATGGCCACCGTTGAGAGAGCAATGATGTTAAAAACGATGCGTAAACACGGCGTCACGCTGGCGCTGTTTGCCGCCGGTTCCACCGGGCTGACGGCGGCGATCAATGAGCTGACCAAAAGCACCATCGACCAGCAGGCGGCCCTGCAGCAAAAGGCGTTATTCGACCAGGTTTTACCTGCCGACCGCTATAATAACGATCTGCTTAAGAGCTGCTATCTGGTCAGCGCCCCGGCGCTGGGCAAAGGCCAGCATAAAGTGTGGATCGCCAAAAATAACGATCGACCGATCGGCGCGGTGATGGAAGCCACCGCGCCGGACGGCTACTCCGGAGCAATACAGCTGCTGGTTGCCGCCGATTTTAGCGGCACGGTCCTCGGCACCCGCGTAACTGAGCATCATGAAACGCCGGGCCTGGGTGATAAAATCGAACTTCGCCTGTCGGACTGGATTACCCATTTTGCCGGGAAAGTCATCCACGGCCAGGGCGATAGCCACTGGGCGGTCAAAAAGGATGGCGGCGATTTTGACCAGTTCACCGGCGCCACCATCACCCCCCGGGCGGTGGTCAATGCCGTTAAGCGCGCAGGCTTATATGCACAAACGCTGCCTGCGCAACTTCCTGAATTCACCGCCTGTGGAGAATAACCATGAGCGAAGTTAAAGACGTCATCGTCCAGGGCCTGTGGAAAAATAACTCCGCCCTGGTTCAGCTGTTAGGTATGTGTCCTCTGCTGGCGGTCACCTCGACCGCCACCAACGCCCTCGGGCTGGGTTTGGCCACCACCCTGGTGTTAACCCTGACCAACCTGACCATCTCCAGCCTGCGCCGCTGGACGCCAGCGGAGATCCGGATCCCCATCTACGTAATGATTATCGCCTCGGTGGTGAGCGTCGTGCAGATGCTGATCAACGCCTATGCCTTCGGCCTCTATCAGTCGCTGGGGATTTTCATCCCGCTTATCGTGACCAACTGCATCGTGGTCGGCCGCGCCGAAGCCTTTGCCGCCAAAAAAGGGCCGGCGCTGTCGGCGCTGGACGGTTTCTCGATCGGCATGGGCGCTACCTGCGCGATGTTTGTGCTGGGCTCCCTGCGCGAGATCCTTGGCAACGGCACCCTGTTTGACGGCGCCGACAGTCTGCTTGGCAGCTGGGCGAAGGTTCTGCGCATCGAGGTTTTCCACACCGACACCCCTTTCCTGCTGGCTATGCTGCCGCCAGGCGCCTTTATTGGCCTCGGCATGATGCTGGCGATTAAATACCTTATCGATGAACGTAGCAAACAGCGGAAGGCGCAAGCGGCCCGGGCCGTCTCTGTCGCCCCGTCCGACGTGACAGGGAAAGCATAATATGAACAAAGCCAAACGCCTGGCGATCCTTACCAGGCTGCGGGAAAACGATCCCCACCCCACCACCGAACTGCATTTCAGTTCGCCATTCGAGCTGCTGATTGCCGTCCTGCTTTCTGCACAGGCCACCGACGTAAGCGTCAACAAAGCGACAGCCAAACTCTATCCGGTGGCCAATACGCCCGCAGCGATGCTGGCCCTGGGGGTGGATGGGGTGAAATCGTATATCAAGACTATCGGCCTGTTTAACAGCAAAGCGGAAAACGTCATCAAAACCTGCCGCATCCTGTTGGAGCAGCACAATGGCGAGGTGCCGGAAGACAGAGCGGCGCTGGAGGCGCTGCCCGGCGTGGGCCGTAAAACCGCCAACGTGGTGCTGAATACCGCCTTTGGCTGGCCGACCATCGCCGTGGACACGCACATCTTCCGCGTCTGCAATCGGACGCAGTTCGCCCCGGGCAAGAACGTTGAGCAGGTGGAAGAGAAGCTTCTGAAGGTGGTCCCCGCCGAGTTTAAGGTCGACTGCCATCACTGGCTGATCCTGCATGGGCGTTATACCTGTATTGCCCGCAAGCCGCGCTGCGGCTCCTGCCTGATTGAAGATCTTTGCGAATACAAAGATAAAGTCTACGCCTGACTGTCTCGTCTCTATTGCGGTCATAGCTTAACTCTGGGTTATGGCCCGCATTCATCTATTTCACCGGCCATTAACACCACATAATCATCATGATTATGGATGATTATCCGGTTATATAACAAACAACTAGTTCATTCATTTTTTATCAGCGCAAAATTTCTATGCATTTGTGATCCAGATCATCCTCGCAACTTTATGTTGATTGAATGTTACTGGAATGGAAATAAATGTCAGGCAATACAACGGATGAGTAAAGATTGTCAGGATAATGACCCATGATTTTTTAAGATAATGGACCATATCACTATGCTTACGCCAGATCAGTAGAATATATCGCCTTTTCCCGAAAAACCGACGAACCCAAAAGATAAAAATACCAACGATATCGAAACGGTAAAATTTAACGCTGTATAACATTCATATGTCCGGAGCATTATACCACCCTGATTATGTGTAACAGATTATTACAAAAGCCTTGCCTGATGCGCCAGGATAGTGAACATTACTTGCCGTTTTCCCTCCAAGAATAACTATAAAGGCGGCGGTCCAACGAGATTGCGCCCCGAACACCCCCCAGTAAATATGGGATGTAAAAAAAGAGGTATATGTGTCTACTGCAAACAATAAACCAGCAGAAAGCGTGAGTCTGAACGCTTTCAAACAACCACGCGCGTTCTATCTCATTTTCTCGATCGAGTTGTGGGAGCGTTTTGGTTACTACGGCCTGCAAGGGATCATGGCCGTTTACCTGGTAAAACAGCTGGGTATGTCGGAAGCGGATTCCATTACTCTGTTCTCCTCCTTTAGCGCGCTGGTTTATGGCCTCGTCGCCATTGGCGGCTGGCTGGGTGATAAAGTGCTGGGTACCAAGCGTGTCATCATGCTGGGCGCTATCGTGCTGGCGATTGGCTATGCGCTGGTGGCCTGGTCCGGCCATGACGCCGCTATCGTCTATATGGGTATGGCGACCATCGCCGTCGGTAACGGCCTGTTTAAAGCCAACCCGTCCTCCCTGCTTTCTACCTGCTATGACAAAAACGACCCACGTCTGGACGGTGCATTTACCATGTACTACATGTCCATCAATATCGGTTCGTTCTTCTCTATGCTGGCAACCCCGTGGCTGGCCGCACGTTTTGGCTGGAGCGTAGCGTTTGCTCTCAGCGTGGTGGGGATGGTGATCACCATTATTAACTTCGCCTTCTGTCAGAAATGGGTTAAACAGTACGGCTCTAAACCGGACTTTGCCCCGGTACACATGGGTAAACTGCTGGCGACCATCGCTGGCGTGGTGGTGCTGGTCGCTATCGCCACCTGGCTGCTGCATAACCAGGGTATCGCACGTATGGTGCTGGGCGTCGTCGCACTGGGTATCGTCGTGATTTTCGCCAAAGAAACCATAGGCCTTAAAGGTGCTCCGCGTCGTAAAATGATCGTCGCTTTCCTGCTGATGGTAGAAGCGATTGTCTTCTTCGTGTTGTACAGCCAGATGCCGACCTCGCTGAACTTCTTCGCCATCCGTAACGTGGAGCACTCGATCCTCGGTCTCGCCTTTGAACCGGAACAGTATCAGGCGCTGAACCCGTTCTGGATCATGATTGGTAGCCCGATTCTGGCCGCCATCTACAACAAGATGGGTGACCGCCTGCCGATGCCGCACAAATTTGCTATCGGTATGGTACTGTGCTCTGGCGCATTCCTCGTCCTGCCTTTAGGGGCGAAGTTCGCCAGCGACGCCGGTATCGTCTCGGTCAACTGGCTGATTCTGAGCTACGCGCTGCAGTCTATCGGTGAACTGATGATTTCCGGCCTCGGCCTGGCGATGGTCGCTCAGCTGGTTCCTCAGCGTCTGATGGGCTTCATTATGGGCAGCTGGTTCCTCACCACGGCAGGCGCGGCGATCATCGCCGGGAAAATCGCTAACCTGATGGCAGTCCCGGAGAATGTCACCGATCCGCTGGTGTCGCTGGAAGTGTACGGTCACGTATTCCTGCAGATTGGTATCGTCACCGCGGTTATCGCCGCCCTGATGCTGCTGACCGCGCCGAAACTGAATCGTATGACTCAGGACGACAGCGCGGACATTAAAGCACGCGAAACCGCGGCTGCCTGACGCCGCAGGGAAAACTAATTATTTTTAAGCCGCTAACGTTAGTTTAGCGGCTTTTTTTTTACCCCTGGCAGGACTAACATACAGAAAACTGCAGCCACGAGGAGTCACGCATGAAACTGTTCTACAAACCCGGCGCCTGTTCCCTTGCCTCGCATATTGCCCTGCGCGAAAGCGGTCTGGATTTTACCCTGCAGAGCGTGGATCTGGCCCAGAAACGGCTGGAAAACGGGGAAGACTATCTGCTGATCAACCCGAAAGGTCAGGTGCCGGCGCTGCTGCTGGATGATGATATCCTGCTCACTGAGGGCGTAGCCATCATGCAGTACATCGCAGACCAGGTGCCGGATCGTCATCTGCTGGCGCCGGTGGGCTCGATTGCGCGCTATCAGACTCTCGAATGGCTGAACTATGTGGCCACCGAGCTGCATAAAAGCTTTACCCCGCTGTTCCGCCCGGATACCCCGGAGGACTATAAGCCTGTCGCGCGGGGGCTGCTTGAGAAAAAGCTGCAATACGTTGATGCAGCGCTGGCAGACAAACAGTGGCTGACCGGCCATCGCTTCACCATTGCCGATGGTTATCTGTTTACGGTGCTGCGCTGGGCCTATGCTATAAAACTGGATATGGCTGCCTATGGTCATATCGGCAACTGGATGACGCAGGTGGCAGCGCGTCCGGCGGTGGCGGCCGCACTGGCGGCTGAAGGCTTAAAATAAGGCCTGAACCTGCCCGGCGGACCGTCGGGCAGGCCCTGAGAGTTACAGCCGGGTGGCGCTGAAGCAGTGCTCCGGTACGGCGATGCGATCCTGCGCCGCTACTACCTGCAGTTCGTATTCCTGCATATTTTTGGTGGCGAGCATAATCTCGTACACCGCGGCGGTGACGTGTTCCAGCGCATCGCGCAGACTTGCCCCCTGCAGCAATTTTACCAACAGCAGACCGCTGGTCACATCGCCGACGCCCACCGGCTGACGCAGGCCGAAATCCACCAGCGGCCGACTAATATGCCAGGCTTCTTCGGCCGTCACCAGCAGCATCTCAAAACGATCCATACTCAGACCCGCACGGGCAAGATGCTTAACTAATACCACTTCCGGCCCCTGGGCAATCAGCTCCCGCGCGGCGGCCACTGCCTCGCTGACGCTGGCGACCGGATGACCGCACAGGATCTCCAGCTCAACCAGATTCGGGGCAATAATATCGCTGGCCGGCAGCGCATAGCGCACGTGGAACTCCGCCACGCCCGGCGCAACGATGCAGCCCTTCTCTGGGTGACCCATCACCGGATCGCAAAAATATTTCGCCGCCGGATTGGCCGCCTTAACCTGACGCACGATACCGAGGATATGCTCTCCCTGCTCAGCGGAGCCAAGATAGCCGCTCAGTACCGCATCGCAGGTCTGCAGCTTGTCGATATCGGCAATCCCCTGAACGATCTCCGTCAAATGCGAAGGCGGCATGACGCAGCCGGTCCATTTGCCGTACTGCGTATGGTTAGAGAACTGTACGGTATTCAGGGGCCAGACATTGGCGCCCAGACGGCGCATCGGAAATTCGGCGGCACTGTTGCCGGCATGGCCAAACACAACGTGAGACTGAATGGCGAGGATGTTCTTCATTTTCTTACCACAACCCTAAAAAGAAAAAGGGCGTGGTTTCCCACGCCCTGGCAGTATTTTTTTATTTCCAGCAGACCAGGCAGTAATTTTTCTTACCGCGACGCAGCAAGGTGTAGCGGCCAAACAGGCGATCGCTGTCACTGAATACATATTCCGGGTCGGCCTGTTTTTCGCCGTTGATGGTCACCGCGTTAGAGGCAACGGTTTTACGCGCCTGACCGCGGGACGGCTGCAGCTCGGAATCAACCAGCGCCTGCAGCAGATCGGCGCCTTTTTCCATTTCGATCATCGGCACGCCATCCTGGGCCAGCTGTTCGAAGTCTGCTTCGCTCAGGTCGCTCAGGTTACCGTTGAACAGGCTTTCGGTAATGCGCTTCGCCGCTTCCAGGCCTTCTTCGCCGTGAACAAGGCGCGTCACCTGCTCTGCCAGCACGTACTGGGCGCGCGGCGCTTTACCGCTGTTTTTGTCTTCTTCTTCCAGGGCATTGATCTCCGCAATGTCCATAAAGGTGAAGAATTTGAGGAAGCGATAGACATCAGCATCCGCGGTGTTGATCCAGAACTGGTAGAATTTGTACGGACTGGTTTTCTTCGGATCCAGCCACACGGCGCCGCCTTCGGTTTTACCGAATTTGGTGCCGTCCGCTTTGGTGATCAGCGGTACGGTCAGGCCAAACACCTGGTTCTGATGCAGACGACGGGTCAGATCGATGCCGGAGGTGATGTTGCCCCACTGGTCAGAACCGCCAATCTGCAGCGCCACGCCGTGCAGCTTATTCAGGCAGGCAAAGTCGTAACCCTGCAGCAGATTGTAAGAGAACTCGGTAAAGGAGATACCCTGATCGTCACGATTCAGACGCTGCTTCACCGCTTCTTTGTTGATCATCTGGTTAACAGAGAAGTGTTTACCGATATCGCGCAGGAAGGTCAGCACGTTCATGCTGCCAAACCAGTCATAGTTATTCGCCGCGATCGCCGAGTTGTCGCCGCAGTCAAAATCAAGGAACGGAGCCACCTGTTTGCGGATTTTATCCACCCACTCCTGCACGGTATCCTCGGTGTTTAGTTTACGCTCAGCGGCTTTGAAGCTTGGGTCGCCAATCAGACCGGTTGCGCCGCCCACCAGCGCCACAGGTTTATGACCTGCCTGCTGGAAGCGTTTCAGGCATAACAATGGAACAAGATGCCCCAAATGCAAGCTGTCAGCGGTAGGATCGAAGCCGCAATAGAGCGCGATCGGGCCTTGCGCCAGTCGCTCTGCTAACGCTTCCTCGTCCGTCACCTGGGCTACCAGCCCCCGCTCTTGCAATTGTTTAATCAAGTTACTGCTTGCCATCAAATTCTCCATGTATAAACGACTGCACCTCTGCCGGTACACGACTTTTCGCCAGATGCGAAAAGTACATAGAATAAAGCGCCGGCCCTTTCAGCGCCAGCGCTTCGATAACTAATTTCGGCGTTTACGGCGCCAGACGGTCTATTTTCCAGGCGCCGCTATCGCGCTGGTATAAAAAGCGATCGTGCAGACGGTGTTCTCCCCCCTGCCAGAACTCCATCTGCTCAATGCTGACGCGGAATCCGCCCCAGAAGCTCGGCAACGGCACTTCACCCTGCTGGAACTTCTGCTTCAGCTCGAGGAATTTGCTTTCGAGGATGCCGCGGGCTGAGATCCGGCTCGACTGCTTCGAGACCCAGGCGCCAATCTGGCTGTCGCGCGGACGGCTGTGGAAATATTTGACCACTTCCAGCGTCGACAGACGCTCCGCTTTGCCGATTACCATCACCTGGCGCTCCAGCATATGCCACGGGAAAAGCAGGCTGACCTGCGGGTTGTTTTCAATTTGATGCGCTTTGCGGCTGCCGAGGTTGGTATAAAACACCAACCCTTTTTCGTCGTAGTGCTTCAGCAGCACAATGCGCTGGTAGGGCTGGCCGCGCTCATCGACGGTGGCAACCACCATGGCCGTCGGGTCGGCAAGTTTCGCATCGCAGGCCTGACGCAGCCAGCGTTCAAACAGCGGCAGGGGTTCAGCAGGAAGATCGTGGCGACGCAAACCGCCACGGGTGTATTCACGGCGCAAATGCGCAATTTGCTGGAGTTCGTCGTTTTCAGACATGGCCATTGAGGATGTAGTCATAAGGTGGCGTTATTGTGCGCCCCCCGGACAGAAATCTCAACGTTTGGCCGTCTGCAGCTGACAGTTATCAAGGACGATGCGGTCGCGCTTATAGACGGTGGCGGTATCGCCTTTTGACCAGAACACATAGACGCCGTCGGTGTAGCGCGCCCCGGAAGCCGACAGCCCCTCAGACAGGTTCAGTTGCTGATTATCATAGATAAAACTGACCTGCTGGCGTGCGTTATTGCGATGGACCGTCAATGGTTTCTGGTCGCATTGATACTCCAGCGTGTCCGTCTGCATCCGCTCGACAAACTGGTTGTAGTAGCTACAGCCCGCCAGCATAAAAGGTACAACTGCGATAAGAATTTTTTTCATTCGTTTGCCTTCGACTTTCCCGGTCACGGCGGGCACTCCGCCCTCCGCTTAACTTGTCCAGTTTACCGGTCGCGTCGTATTTAAGATTTCAGTTAACTCCGATTCTGCGGCGGGTTAGCCGGAAAAATGGCGCCCAGCACCGAGGCTTCGCTGGCGCCGGTCACGGAGGGCAGATTGCCCGGCAGACCAGCCAGCGTTCGCCAGGCCAGCCAGGCAAAGGCCAGCGCTTCCATATCATCGCCGCTGATCCCCGCCTCATCGGTGGTGGAGACCTCGGTTCCCGGCAGCAGAGCCGCCAGGCGCGCCATTAACAAGGGGTTACGCGCGCCGCCGCCGCACACTAACAAACGCTCGCAGCCGCCGCTTAACAATACCTGCTCACTGATGGTGACGGCGGTCAATTCCGCAAGCGTAGCCTGAACATCCTCCCCGCGTAGCCCCGGATAGCGGGCCATATGCTGCTCCAGCCAGCCGTAATTGAAATATTCCCGACCGGTGCTTTTCGGCGCCGGCAAGGCAAACCACGGATCGCTCAGCATGTCCTGCAGCAGCGGCAGCAGCACTTTACCTTCGCTAGCCCATTGGGCGTCCTTGTCGTACGGTTTGCCCTTCTGGCGCCAGATCCAGGCGTCCAGCAACATATTTCCCGGCCCGGTATCATAGCCGCGCACCGGCTGACCTGGCGCCAGCAGCGACACATTAGCGATCCCGCCGATATTGAGCACCATACGTCGCTCGACGGGGTGGGCCAGCAGCGCATGATGAAAAGCCGGCACCAGCGGCGCCCCCTGCCCGCCTAGCGCCATATCCCGGCGACGAAAATCCCCCACTACGGTTATCCCGGTGTGGGCGGCGATCTGGTTGTTATCACCAATTTGCAGGGTATGCGGAGCCTCTCCCTGCGGTTCATGCCATACGGTCTGTCCATGGCAGCCGATGGCGATGACGTCGGTGGGTTTGAGACTTTCCTGGCGCATCAGCGCCAGTACGGCATCGGCAAACAGCCGTCCCAGACGGGTGTCCAGACGACCTAGCTGCGAAAGGGTCAGCGACTGCCCCTGGCAAATCGCCAGAATCTCTTCTTTTATCGCGTGTGGAATGGGCCAGGTGAGACTAGCCTGCTGCGCCACCATGTTTTCAGTAATGGTGGCCAAAACGACATCGATACCATCCAGGCTGGTACCAGACATAACGCCAATAAAGCGACCCGATCTCATACGTTTTCCTTCATTCCATGACCCTTGTATGCCCTCACTCCATCATAAAGTATCGGCTAATGCTATGTTGTACTAATACTTTTTAACAATAGAGCGACAAATCAGAGAACATCGTAAAGAACCGGCGTTTAGTTGAGGTTGAAGCACCAGTGTTTATTATTTTTTGTATAGTCCAGGGAGAACCTATGCCCGCCGACGACTAAATGCCATATAATTAACCGTATGGACGTTCAATTGAACACCTTCGGTGAACAGGAGATTCATAAATGATTTTACGTGTTTTGGCTGTATCGATGATTGGTTTTACGCTCGCAGGCTGCGTGAGCAGCAGCGGCCTGTCCGGCGACGTTTATTCCGCATCTGAAGCCAAACAGGTGCAGAGCGTGACTTACGGTACTATCGTGCATACGCGCGCCGTACAGATCCAGAGCGGCGACGATAGCAATGCCATCGGGGCCATTGGCGGTGCGGTACTGGGCGGGTTCCTTGGAAACACCATCGGCGGTGGTACCGGACGCTCTCTGGCTACGGCGGCAGGTGCGGTCGCGGGCGGCGTAGCCGGTCAGGGCGTTCAGGGCGCGATGAATAAAACGCAGGGCGTTGAACTGGAAATCCGTAAGGACGATGGCAATACCATTATGGTAGTGCAGAAACAGGGCAGCACTCCGTTCTCCGTTGGTCAGCGCGTGGCCATTGCCGGCAGCGGCAGCCAGGTCACCGTCTCTCCGCGATAATTTCCCTTACGATGCGGCCGGTTGCGCCGCATCGTATTTTTCAGCCACGTTTATTTCGCCGTAATAAATTCGTAGTAACCATCAGACATCTTTATTTTAATATTCCATGAATCATTGCGCCTGCGCAATATCTTATCTGCCCGCCCCTATTACCCTCAAGAACGTAAATTAGCCCTGGTGACTCATCGTCGCTGCCGTTGCCTTTTATGTGGAATATTGCCTATGCCCGAACATGTGCATCATATCGTTAAACGTCTAATCCTTTATATTTGCATTTGTTTACTGGCCGGGATTGGCATTTCCGGGATGACTGCGTTTTTTCATACCAGCTTCAGTAGTACTTCCTCAATATTATTTCCGCTGCTGACCAGTTTCCTGATGGTTTTTCATATTACCATTGCCTGTTTTATGGGCATGAAATACTGGAGCAGCAAGCGGCGTCTCTACCTTACTCCAGTCTCTTTCGGGTTTGCCTGCTCAGCGCTGCTGATGCTTGGCACGCTCAGCAGCTATCCGGACTGGCTTACCTGCAATCCGGCCCCGGTCGTTAATCAAAATGACGCCGTTATCTATTATTTCTTCCGCAATATAATGATGGCTGTGTTATTCATGTCATCTATTATTTTGTACTATTTTCGCCAGCGCATCATGCATTCGTGGAAAGCACACGTTCTTACATTTACAGCATGTATACTTTTTACGTTGACCATTATTGTTTTATCATGGCTATACTCCAGCCATTCGCCGTGGCTGAGCGTCAATTTTATCGACGATCTGAGCCATACCTTTACCCCGTTGTGGCAAAGTATTATCGGCTGGCTGCTGATGGCAGTTTGGTTCATCACGCTGATTTTATTAATTAGCTTGAGTAAACTGCGTAATATTTTTTGGTTCAGCGGCGCTTTTTTTTGCAGCGCTTATTTGTTCACGCTTTTCCAGCTGCTCTCCACCGCAGGGGAGCTGGATCAGACCTGGTACCAGGCGCGTTTTTTCGAAACGCTATGCACCTTGTTCCTGATTCTGGTGCTACTGGTTGACGTCTTTATCCTCTATCGCGAGTCTAACCACAAATATGTCCATTCGTATCAGAATTCGATCCGCGACCCGTTGACCCGCCTCTACAACCGCAGCTTTTTCTACGACACTCTTAACCAACAGCTGGCGAAGGTGAATGCCCAGCATCCGCTGTCGGTGCTCATCAGCGACCTCGACCATTTCAAACGCATCAACGATAGCTACGGCCATGTCGCCGGCGACAAAGTGATCCAGTTCGCCGCCTCGGTGCTGGAAAGCCATTCGCGGGTAGATGACGCCGCCGCACGCATCGGCGGTGAGGAATTTGCTCTGCTGCTGGTCAACACCGGTGAAAAAGAAGCGCAAGCGATCGCCGAGCGTATCCGCCTGGCGGTCAGTGCCGGGGAGAGCCATTTACCGGAGCGAATGACCATCAGCATGGGGGTGTATACCACCTACGACAATAGCGTGACAGCGGAAGCGTGCGTTCAGCGCGCGGACGAAGCCATGTATGAAGCAAAGAATAACGGACGTAACCAGGTGATCGTCTGGCATCGGCAGGGAGGGTGAAAAAAGGCCCGGATTAGCCCGGGCCGTAAAGAATTAATCTTTAGCCTGGAGATCGAGGATATTTTGTTCAAGTTTACGGATTAAGTGGAGCAAGGTTTCCACTTCCTGCTTCGAGACCCCTGAGAGGATTTCATCACGGGTCTTACCTATCACCTCTTCCATCTCGTTGATCAGCGGTTCGGCTTTTTCCGTCAGCTTGATGCGTTTGGCCCGCCGATCGCTTGCGCAGGTCTGGCGAGAAATGAGCCCTTTCTCCTCCAGCTGATCGAGCGTGCGCACCAGCGACGGCTGTTCAATACCGATAGCTTTCGCCAGCTGGATCTGCGACTGCTCAGGCGGCAGCTGGTGGATGTTATGCAGCGTGACCCAGTGGGTCTGCGTTAACTCCAGAGGTTTCAGGCGATGGTCGATTAGCGCGCGCCAAACGCGAACTAAACGTGCCAGATCAGAACCAAGTGGCGATTCCAATTTCATCTCCTTATAATTAGCTTGCTAAGTTATTATACTGATTTTAGAATAGTGTGCAGCATTTGAATTATCAAAACAAATGAATTACTTGATTCAACAAAAACCAAAACAATGATTTACACTGTTAAAGAGTAGCACGTCCTGAGGTTACCCCTGTAATGGCAAAGGATTTTTGCTTGTGAAACTGAGTCTTAACACATCCGGATTGCCGCTGCAGGACCTGGTGTTCGGCGCATCCGTCTATTTCCCTCCGCTGTTCAAAGCCGTCTTGTTGGGTTTCTTTATCTGGTTGTTTTTACATCGCCAGCTGCGTGACTGGATGTATGCGGGCGACATCTGGCACCCGCTACTAATGGATCTCTCCCTGTTCGCGCTCGCGGTCTGTCTGGCCCTGGTATTGCTCATTGCCTGGTGATCTCCCTGTTATGAAAAGATTAAAATATCTGTCAACGCTGCTGGTCGCGGCCGTCGCCCTGATTGCCGCATGGTTGTTATGGAATTTCTACACTCAGTCACCCTGGACCCGCGACGGCAAAGTGCGCGCCGAGCAGGTTGGGATCACCCCTCAGGTCTCCGGCAGTATTCTGCAGTTGAACGTAACCGATAACCAACGGGTCAAAGCCGGGGAAGTATTGTTTACCATCGACGACACCCCCTATCGCATCGCGGTGCTGAACGCCCAGGCGCAGCTGGCGAAAGCCCAGGCGGAGGTGGCGAAAGCGCAGGCGGAGCAAAGCAAGGCCGCCAGCGAGGCTCGCCGTCGCCGAAGCCTGTCGCAAAATGCCATCTCGGCTGAAGACCTTGAGAACGTCAATACCGCCCTGAATACCGCCACCACCACCCTGGCTGCCGCCAGAGCGGGGGTCGGCGTAACCGAAGCGGCGCTGAAACATGCGCAGTGGCAGCTCAGCCAGACGGTTGTCAAAGCGCCGGTGGATGGCTGGGTGACCAACCTTTCCACCCGCGTCGGTGATTACGCTACCACCGGCCATCCGGTCTTTGCCCTGGTGGACAGCCATTCGTTTTACGTACTGGGCTACTTCGAAGAGACCAAACTGCGCCACATTCGCATCGGCGATCCGGCACAAATTATTCTCTATAGCAATCAGCAGACGCTAAAGGGCCATGTCGCGAGCATCGGCCGCGCGATTGTCGACCAGAGCGTGGAACAGGGAACCGGGCTGGTGGCCAACATCAAACCAAATATCCCCTGGGTTCGTCTCGCCCAACGCGTTCCGGTGCGAATTGCCTTTGATACGCTGCCGGCCGATGTCACCCTGGTCTCCGGCACCACCTGCACTGTCTCAATTGGCGGGCAGTAATGAACCTGCAGACCCTGTCGTGGCGCGCACTCCCCTGGGTTAAAGCCACCCGGCCGCAGTGGCGGTACGCATTGCGCAACGGCATCGCGATGTGTCTTGCGCTGAGTATCGCCTATGCGCTGGATCTTGATGAGCCCTACTGGGCGATGACGTCCGCGGCGGTGGTCAGCTTTCCCACCGTCGGCGGCGTGATCAGTAAAAGTTTTGGCCGCATCGCAGGCAGCCTGCTCGGCGCCTGCGCCGCCCTGCTGCTTGCCGGTCATACACTCAACGATCCCTGGCTGTTTCTGTTCAGTATCTCCGGCTGGCTGGCGCTCTGCACCTGGGCCTGCGCCCTGTTCACCAACAACGTCGCCTACGCCTTTCAGCTGGCGGGCTATACCTGCGCCATCATCGCCTTTCCGGTGATTAACATCAGCGACAGCTACGAACTGTGGGTCATCGCCCAGTCGCGCGTCTGCGAAGTCATCGTCGGGATCCTATGCGGCGGGCTAATGATGATGATCCTGCCAAGCACCTCCGACGGCAGCAATCTGCTGACGGCCCTGAAAACCATGCACGCCCGGCTGCTGGAGCACGCCAGCCTGCTGTGGGTGCCGGAGACGACGGATGCCATTCGCACCGCCCATGAGAGCGTGATTGGCCAGATCCTGACCATGAATCTGCTGCGTATCCAGGCCTTCTGGAGCCACTACCGTTTCCGTCGGCAGAATCCTCTGCTGAACTACCTCCTGCATCAGCAACTCAGAATGACCAGCGTCATCTCCAGTCTGCGACGGATGCTGCTGAACTGGCCTGACGCGCCGGCGAACACTCGCCAGGTACTGGAGTCGCTGCTCGCCGAGCTCGCCACCCCTCATGCCGACAGTTATCACGTTGCGCGGATCCTGGCGCCGCTGGCGCCGCGGCAGGATGCCGATTACCGGCACATCGCTTTCTGGGCGCGATTGCGCTATTTCTGTCGCATTTACCTGGAGAGCAGCCGCTGGATCCGCCGCGTTGAAAATGCCTCGGCGATCGCCGAGTTCAATGTGCCCGCCGCCCCGCCGTTAGCCCGCCATACCGATCAGGCGGAGGCGTTGCTCAACGGTGTCCGTACCTTTTGCGCGCTGGTGGCGATTGGCGCATGGGGGATCAGTACCCAGTGGACCAGCTGCGCGGCGGCCCTGACCCTGGCCTCCATCTGCTGCGTGCTCTACTCCGTATCCGCCTCGCCGTTTCGCTCGCTGACATTGCTGATGCAGACTCTGGTCCTGCTGTCGCTATTCAGTTTCGTGGTGAAGTTCGGCCTGATGGTGCAGGTAACCGACCTGTGGCAGTTTCTGCTGTTCCTGTTCCCGCTCCTGACCACCATGCAGTTACTCAAACTGCAGTGGCCCAAATACGCCGGCCTGTGGGGACAGCTTATCGTCTTTATGGGCTCGTTTATCGCCGTCACCAACCCGCCGGTGTACGATTATGCGGCCTTTTTCAATGATAATTTGAGCAAGATTGTCGGGGTAGGCTTTGCCTGGCTGGCCTTTGCGGTACTGAGTCCGGGCTCTGACGCCCGCAAAGGGCGACGCCATATCAGAGCGTTACGGCGTCACTTTGTCGATCAGCTCAGCCGTCATCCTCAGCACAGTGAGCATGAATTTGAATCGCTGGTCTATCACCACGTCAGTCAGCTCAGCCAGAGTAAGGATGCCCTGGCGCGCCGCTGGCTGTTGCGTTGGGGCGTCGTGCTGCTCAATTGCTCGCACGTCGTTTGGCAGCTTCGCGAATGGGAAACCCGCTCCGATCCTCTCGCCCAGGTGCGCGACCTGTGCATCAACCTGTTACGCGATGTGATGAGCGAGCGCGGCGTGCAGCAGCGTCCGCTGGCCTCCACCCTGCAGGAGCTGCAGCGGATCTGCGACGCCCTGAACCACCATCATCAGCCGGCGGCGCGGGAACTGGCCGCCGCGATTTGGCGACTGTACTGCGCCCTGTCGCAGCTGGAACAGGCCCCGGTGGCCGGCACAATTGGCGAAGGAACTACTTAATCACCCCGCAGGCAAACCGTTCGCCGCCGCCGCCCAGCGGCTGCGGGCTGTCGGCCATGTTATCCCCGCCTACGTGGACCATCAGCGCTTTCCCTTTCACCTCCGCCAGCGTTTTCAGGCGCGGAGCAATAATCGGCTGGTCGGCTACGCCCGCATCGTTGACCACCAGCAGGGGCAGGTCGCCAAGATGCCCGGCCCCCAACGGCCCTTCGTGTTTGCCGGTATGCTGCGGATCGTAATGTCCGCCCGCCGCCCCGGCGGCCACGGCTTTACCTTCTTTCATCGCCGGCTGGCAGCTGCCTTCGGCATGAATATGAAACCCGTGCTTACCCGGCGGTAGCGCCCGCAGAGTGGGGGCGAACTCGAGTCCGCGGTCGGTTTCGGTGATTTTGACGCTGCCGATGGTCTGACCGACGCCCTGGGTGGTCACGAGATTAAGTTGCACATCTTCACTAACGGCCTGTGCGCCAGCGCAAAATGCGAGGGATAAGATCGCGAGAATACATCGTTGCATAACACCTCCGGATGGCTGTCTCCCTGTTAAGTGTAAACCAGGAACGCCTTTCCGGAGGGGAAATGCCCGTTACGGTACGTCGTACCCGAGCGCGGCTTTACGGATGCGGAACCACTGCTGACGGGTCATGCTGAGTTTTTCAGCCACAATCGCCGAGCGCACGCGCTCGATTTTGCCCGAGCCAATAATCGGCAGCGGCTGCGACGGCAGACGCAGCACCCAGGCATAAACTACCTGTTCGATGCTGTCGGCGTTAAGCTCGTGCGCCACCTGCACCAGCTCATCGCGCAGCGCCTGGAAGCCCTCTTCGTTAAACAGGCGACCACCGCCAAGACAAGACCACGCCATCGGACGAATACGCAGTTGCTGCAGCTGATCGAGAGTACCGTCGAGCAGCAGCGGCTGATGCACCGGTGAAATTTCGACCTGGTTGGTGGCCAGGGTAAACGGCAGACGTGACTGCAGCAAGGTGAACTGGGCGGGGGTAAAGTTCGAGACGCCAAAATGGCGCACTTTACCGCTATGATGCAGCGCGAGAAAAGCTTCGGCTACCTCGTCGGCGTCCATCAGTGGGTCCGGCCGGTGGATCAGCAGCAAGTCGAGATGGTCCGTCGCCAGATTACGCAGCGATTGCTCGGCGCTGAGCACGATGTGATCGCGGTCGGTAATGTAGTGGCCAATGGTGTTCTCAGCGCGCGCCCGGGTGGCGATACCGCATTTGCTGACGATTTCCATCCGGCTACGCAGATGCGGCGCTCGCTTCAGCGCTTCGCCAAAGGCAGCCTCACACTGATAATCGCCATAGATATCGGCGTGATCGACGGTGGTTACGCCTAAATCGAGATGCTGCTCAATAAAGCTGACCAGCTCGCCAGGCGACATTTTCCAGTCCATCAGACGCCAGTAGCCCATCACAAAACGTGAAAATTCCGGCCCCTGGGGAGCCATAGCAATACGCTGAACCATAACCGCTTCCTCAATAAAAAAGTGCTCTGAGTATACGTAATTTTTGGCTTAAAACAGTGAGGGTTGCTGCGGTTCTTCCGCCGGCTCCGGCCTGTTCGCGCGTATTTTGCGCAGCAGCCGTTGGCGGCAAAGACGCAAAACCTCCTGTTTCTGCGCATCGCTCATCCTTTGCCAGTTAAAACGTTCCTCACGGCTGCGGAAACAGCCGCGACAGTAGCCGCGCTCATCGGTCTGACATATTCCCCGGCACGGGCTCTGCACCGGGAAAAATTCTAACTGCTCTGCCACCACACGCCTCCTGTCCCCTCGTCTCCTTTCATTGAAGACGTTTCCCCGCGCCGACGCAAATTTTGTTCACTACGTGCTGCGCCAGCTAACATTTTTCCGCCGACGCTTGCATTAGACCAATCGGTCTACTACAGTGTGCAGCATGAACAGACACAGCGATTGCGATACCCGAGAACATATCCTGGCCACCGGCGAGCAGCTTTGCATGCATCGCGGTTTTACCGGAATGGGCTTGAGCGAACTTCTAAAGACAGCGGAGGTGCCCAAGGGCTCTTTCTACCACTACTTTCGCTCTAAGGAAGCCTTCGGCGTCGCGCTGCTTGAACATCACTACACCGGATATCTGCAGCGCCTGGTGGACCACTTCGATCATGGCGACGGTAACTATCGCGATCGCCTGCTGGCCTACTATCAGCACACGCTGAATCAGTTCTGCCAGCAGGGGATTATTAGCGGGTGTCTTACTGTCAAGCTATCCGCGGAGGTTTGCGATCTGTCGGAAGATATGCGCGCCGCCATGGATCGCGGAGCCAGCCAGATTATCGCCCTGCTGGGCGACGCGCTGGAGAAAGGACGTCAGGAAGGCAGTCTCGCATTTGACGGCGAGGCCATGACCCTGTCGCAGGTGCTGTATTCCCTGTGGCTCGGGGCCAACCTGCAGGCCAAAATTACGCGTAGCGCAACGCCGCTGGAAAGCGCCCTTGCCCACGCCAAACAGATTATTGCAGCGCCTGCGGTATAACAGGCGTTTTTATTTCATCAGTTACTAGACGACCGGTCTACTCAGGAGTCACTATGTCGGAAGCAAAATTATTCAGCCCACTGAAAGTCGGTGCGGTCACCGTCCCTAATCGCGTATTTATGGCGCCGTTGACGCGTCTGCGCAGCATTGAGCCGGGCGATATCCCTACTCCGCTGATGGGCGAATACTACCGTCAGCGCGCCAGTTCCGGGCTGATCATCACCGAAGCGACGCAGATCTCCGCGCAGGCCAAAGGCTACGCCGGCGCGCCTGGGCTGCACAGCCCGGAGCAGATTGCCGCCTGGCAGAAAATCACCGCCGGCGTTCATGCCGAAAACGGTCATATCGCCGTCCAGCTGTGGCACACCGGGCGTATTTCCCATAGCAGCCTGCAGCCTGGCGGCGCCGCCCCGGTAGCGCCTTCCGCGCTGAGCGCGGGCACCCGTACCTCACTGCGTGACGAAAACGGCCACGCCATTCGCGTCGACACCTCAATGCCCCGCGCCCTGGAAACCGCAGAGATCCCAGGGATCGTCAACGATTTCCGTCAGGCGGTCGGCAATGCCCGTGACGCCGGCTTCGATCTGGTTGAGCTGCACTCAGCCCACGGCTATCTGCTGCACCAATTCCTCTCGCCATCGGCGAACCAGCGTACCGATCAGTACGGCGGCAGCGTGGAGAACCGTGCCCGTCTGGTGCTGGAAGTGGTTGACGCCGTGAGTCAAGAGTGGAGCGCCGAGCGCATTGGCATCCGCGTGTCGCCGATTGGCAGCTTCCAGAATGTGGATAATGGCCCGAACGAAGAAGAAGACGCGCTGTATCTGATTAGCGAGCTGGCGAAACGCGGTATCGCCTATCTGCACATGTCCGAGCCGGACTGGGCGGGCGGCAAACCTTACAGTGAAGCTTTCCGTCAGAAAGTCCGCGACCGCTTCCCGGGGGTGATCATTGGCGCTGGCGCTTACACAGTAGAAAAAGCCAACGATCTTATCAATAAAGGGCTGATTGATGCCGTGGCCTTTGGCCGCGATTACATCGCCAACCCGGATCTGGTGGCTCGCCTGCAGAAAAAAGCGCCGCTTAACCCGCAACGCCCGGAATCCTTCTACGGCGGCGGCGCGGAAGGCTACACCGATTACCCGACTCTGTAATCCCTCCATTGATAGCGGCGACGTATCGCCGCTATACTCAACGTTCTGATCTATCAAATAAACTGCATAGGGGACATTATGCGCTTACTCCACACCATGCTGCGCGTTGGCGACCTGCAACGTTCTATCGACTTCTATACCAACGTGTTGGGCATGAAGCTGCTGCGCACCAGCGAAAACCCGGAGTACAAGTACTCCCTCGCCTTTGTCGGCTACGGCGAAGAGAGCGAAACCGCGGTAATCGAACTGACCTACAACTGGGGCGTGGACAGCTATGAGCTGGGCACCGCCTACGGCCATATCGCGCTGAGCGTCGATAACGCCGCCGAAGCCTGCGAACGGATCCGTCAGAACGGGGGCAACGTCACCCGTGAAGCCGGGCCGGTAAAAGGCGGCACCACCGTCATCGCCTTCGTGGAAGATCCGGACGGTTACAAAATCGAGCTCATTGAAGAGAAAGATGCCGGCAAAGGTCTGGGCAACTAACGCTTCCCCACGCTGGCATATTTAATGCCATGGCTCTCCCGGGCGCTACGGCGCCCGTTGTTTTCACCCCTGCCTGCTGCAAGCCGCGGCAAAACTTGCCATAATGCGCGCTACTTTTTTCCAGCTAAGAGAATCTGATGTCCGAGAACGCTCAACTGAATGGTCTGTGCGACCGTTTCCGCGGTTTTTATCCGGTGGTGATCGATGTTGAAACCGCAGGATTTAACGCCAAAACCGACGCCCTGCTGGAGATCGCCGCCATTACGTTGAAGATGGATGAGCACGGCTGGCTGATGCCCGATGAAACGCTGCATTTCCATGTTGAACCTTTCGAGGGCGCCAATCTGCAGCCCGAAGCGCTGGCTTTTAACGGGATTAACCCGCATGACCCGCAGCGCGGGGCCGTCAGCGAATACGATGCCCTGCATGCCATCTTCAAAATGGTGCGCAAAGGGATGAAAGAGAGCGACTGCAGCCGGGCAATCATGGTGGCGCACAATGCCACCTTTGACCACAGCTTCACCATGACCGCCGCCGAACGCGCGGGACTTAAACGCAACCCTTTCCATCCGTTTGTTACCTTCGACACCGCCGCGCTAAGCGGGCTGGCGCTGGGCCAGACGGTGCTGTCGAAAGCCTGTATTGCCGCGGGTATGCCGTTCGACGGCGCGCAGGCTCACTCCGCCCTGTATGATACCGAGCAGACGGCGCAGCTGTTTTGCGAGATCGTGAACCGCTGGAAGCGTCTGGGCGGCTGGCCGCTGCCCGTAGCCACCCCGGAGTGATAAAAAAAGCGACTTCCAGGAAGTCGCTTTTTTACTGATGGCGGGAATTACTCCGCTTTTGGCTCGTCGGTATGGTACTTTGCCGCCGTCTCTTTGATCAGCTGCTGCAGTTCACCGCGCTGGTACATTTCGATGACGATATCGCAGCCGCCCACCAGTTCACCGTCTACCCACAGCTGCGGGAAAGTCGGCCAGTTGGCGTATTTAGGCAGCTCGGCGCGAATATCCGGGTTCTGCAGGATATCAACGTAAGCAAAACGTTCGCCACAGGCGGACAGCGCCTGAACGGCCTGGGCAGAGAAACCGCAGCTTGGCAGCTTCGGCGACCCTTTCATGTACAACAGGATCGGGTTTTCAGCGATTTGGCGTTGGATCTTTTCTAAAGTCGAGCTCATTGTCGTGCTTCCTTAAACTTCTTTCTACGGCAGTAACTTGTCATTGTAGCGTCCTGTAGGCAGGACGGATAATAACATTTTTTTCACTATTCATATTTTATCTTCTGTTGCGCGAAGTTGCCTTAAAAATATCATTTTGCGGTCGCAGGCGGGCGCTCATTGCGCATTTTCTGTGCGAGGCGGTCAATGTCTGACGCGTTTTCTTGCAATCGTTAACCAATCGACATTTTTGATACAAAAGAATATTAACTTTCCGGCTTTTTATGCTTTAGAATCATTCCGGTTTGTCATTCATCGTCAGGCATTTGTACATGTCTGTAATTAATCAGGGGATTGCTCAGTGGCGCGGCTAAACAAAATCGCGATATCGCTCTGTGCATTACTGTTCACGTCTATCTCATTCACGCCACTGGCTCAGGCATCAGGGCATACGCACGCCTCCGCTTCGCCAAAAGCGTTGCCCGCGAAAAGTGGCTCAGAGCGCAAGAAAAAAGCAACCAGTCAAAAAACTAAAACCACCGCTAAAACCACCAGTAAAAAGTCCTCGCGCACCCGGCTCCCTACCCGCACTACCGCAGCAAGCCAAACCGCACTTCATCGTCAGGCCGCCGGCGCGACGAAAAAATGCGTGCTGCGTAAAGGTTATAAAAAGCAGTGCGCGAAAACGGTCGCCGCCAGCGCCGAGCCGACCCTGGCGCTAAACAGCGTCAAAAGCAAATGCGTGGTGCGCAAGGGCTATAAAAAACGCTGTAAGCCCGAGGCCAGCGAAGCGAATTTAACGATCGCCGACGCCCACAAGGTCCGGGTGCAAAAAGCGCAAAGTACCGCGATGAACAAACTGATGGGCCAGTTGGGTAAACCCTATCGCTGGGGCGGCACCTCGCCGCGCACCGGGTTTGACTGCAGCGGGCTGGTCTATTACGCCTATAAGGACCTGGTAAAGATCCACATCCCGCGTACGGCCAACGAAATGTACCACCTGCGCGATGCGCGTCCGGTGGATCGTGATGAACTGCAGAGCGGCGATTTAGTCTTCTTCCGCACCCGCGGACGGGGCGCTGCCGACCATGTCGGCGTCTACGTCGGCAACGGAAAATTCATTCAGTCGCCGCGCACAGGTCGTGATATTCAAATCACCTCCCTGAGCGAGGATTACTGGGTTCGCCATTATGTCGGCGCTCGTCGCGTCATGACGCCGAAAACCATTCGCTGATCCCGGTCTGCCGCTGCGGCGGCAGACCGCCTCTCCTGCTCGATCTCCATCCCCACCCGCAAGGGATATTGCAGATTGCTCTCTTTGCCCGGCGTATCACGACGATAGCGGGTCGGCGACATGCCAAAGTGACGGTGAAAGGTCCGGCAGAAAGCGGCTTGTCCCTCGTATCCCAGACACTGAGAAATACTCTGTATCGACGCCTGCGTCTGCGTTAAATAGATTGTCGCAATCGTCATCTTTCGTCGGCTGACGTAGCTCGCCAGCGTGCAGCCCGTTACCATGGCGAATTGTCGCTGGAAGTACCAG
Organism: Klebsiella sp. HMSC16A12; assembly: GCF_001808265.1. Lineage (NCBI taxonomy): Bacteria > Pseudomonadati > Pseudomonadota > Gammaproteobacteria > Enterobacterales > Enterobacteriaceae > Klebsiella > Klebsiella sp. HMSC16A12. Next base: position 65,909 of record NZ_KV792528.1, on the reverse strand, counting down.
TGTGAGTAGCCGGACTTTTTCGCAATCGCGCTCACCGACAGGGTGTCGAAAATATGTGCTTCGATCCAGTCAACAATCCCCTGCACCACCGGGATCATTTTCGCGCTCACCACCTCATCTGTTTTTGCCATCGTCGTCATCCTGGGGAAATTACTGCTGGCGGCTATATTTGTCATACAAATTAAAAAATAGACAATGAATTATTGGCATAGCGACGATTGCCTGAGCGCATATTTTTATTAATCGTTTGATATTAAAGTTTTATTTTTTGTCCAGCGCAATGCGTGACAGCGGCGAAGCAGAGTAGTTAATCGCCATGCGAGTTCGCAAATCCGCAGAGGGCATCTCCTTATACAGGGTTGCAACAATTTTGGCGGCTTATCACCCACTCCTGCAGAAAACGGTTAAGCCTTCACCACATGCACCGGTGATAATAGCCTTTATCGTTGTAAGGCTTTTCACTGCTTGCGGCAAATGTTAACATTCTCAATACAATAACACGCCCGGGACGCGACAGCGTCGGGCGGTCAGAACACGATTCAGGTGAAAACCTCATCCTGTCAATGTGAGATAAAACAAAAAGTTATAAGGAGAGTAGCAATGTCGTTTGAATTACCTGCATTACCATATGCAAAAGACGCCCTGGCGCCGCACATTTCCGCAGAAACCCTGGAATATCACTACGGTAAACACCACCAGGCGTATGTCACTAACCTCAACAACCTGATCAAAGGCACTCAGTTCGAAGGCAAGTCCATCGAAGAGATCGTCCGCACTTCTGAAGGCGGCGTATTCAACAACGCAGCGCAGGTCTGGAACCACACCTTCTACTGGAACTGCCTGGCGCCTAACGCCGGCGGCGAACCGGAAGGCGAACTGGCGGCCGCAATCGCCAAATCTTTCGGCAGCTTCGCGGATTTTAAAGCCAAATTTACCGATGCCGCGGCGAAAAATTTCGGCGCTGGCTGGACATGGCTGGTCAAAAATGCCGACGGCAGCCTGGCGATCGTCTCCACCAGCAACGCCGGCACCCCGCTGACCACCGACGCGAAGCCGCTGCTGACCGTTGACGTTTGGGAACATGCCTACTACATCGACTACCGCAACGCCCGTCCAAGCTACCTGGACCACTTCTGGGCGCTGGTAAACTGGAAGTTTGTTGCGGCTAACCTGGCGGCATAAACGACAAACCGCAGCGGGGTCTCCCCGGCTGCGGTTTTTTTTGCCCTTGCCCAGCCGATGATTACTGGCTGGCGAAAGCTTCTTCCGGCTGCGCTCGCCCGCTAAACCAGACCAGCATCAGCGCCAGACCAGCGATAATCGCGCCCATCACCGGCACAAACGCATACCCCAGTCCGCCAGAGATTACCGCCCCACCGGCGGCGGCGCCCAGCGCGTTGCCGAGGTTGAACGCGCCGATATTCACCGAAGAAGAGAGCCCCGGCGCCTCATGCGCTACGCGCATAACCCGCATCTGCAGCGGCGGAACCACCGCAAAGGTTGCTGCGCCCCAGACAATCATGCTGATGGCCGCCCCGGCCTGGGATTGCGCCAGCAGCGGGATCGCCAGCATGATCGCCATCAGCAGCAGCAGAAAGCCCTTCAGCGTGCCGGAGACCGACCGGTCAGCAAATTTGCCGCCCAGATAGTTGCCTAGCGAAAAACCGACGCCAATCAGCACCAGCATCGCGGTTATAAACAGCGATGAAGCGTGGGTCAGCGTATTGAGCACTGGCGAAATGTAGGTATACAGCGTAAACATCGCCCCGGCGCCCAGCACGGTGGTCAGCAACGCGGAGAGCACCTGCGGGCGCAGCAGGACAGAAAGCTCTTTTTTGACATCAGGACGTTCCCCCGCGCTGCCCTTCGGCAGGGAGAACCACAGGCTAACCATCGCCAGCAGGCCTAATCCCGCAGTAGCAAGGAAGGACATCCGCCAACCGATGGTTTCGCCAAGCCAGGTGGCCGCCGGCACGCCGCCAATGTTGGCGATGGTCAGGCCCATAAACATAGTGGCTACCGCGCTGGCCTGCTTATGCTTTGGCACGACGCTGGCCGCCACCACCGATCCCAGGCCGAAAAAAGCGCCGTGGTTGAGGCTGGTAATAATGCGCGACAGCAGCAGCGTGGTGTAATCCGGCGCGATGGATGACAACAGGTTGCCGACGGTGAAGATCCCCATCAGAAAAATCAGCGCATTGCGCCGTGCGCGATGCGACAACAGCAGCGTCATCAGCGGTGCGCCGACCATGACGCCGATGGCATACGCACTGATCAGCATTCCCGCTACCGGTATCGAGACGTCCACACCTTTCGCAATCACCGGCAGCAATCCCATCGGGGAGAACTCGGTGGTACCGATGCCAAAGGCGCCGATCGCCAGCGCAAGTAAAGGAAAGTTGATTTTCATTCAATGACTCCATCAGACCGTCAGAGAGGACGGCGTAACATCAGAAGTCAAAAGCATGACATCAATCACAAAAAAACAAAAGTGAACGAAATGACAAAAGATTTTTGCAGAATTGATAATAATAGCGGGATATGGGGAGGAAGCGGCGCTCCTCCCTCAGCGAAACATTAGTGCAGTATGGCGGTCAGGCTGAAAGCGACAATCACGCCGAGAGCAATAATCGTGGTGATCAGCGAAAACTTTAAATTGGTATCCATCATTTTTCCCTCTTGTTATCCCCACACCAAAAGTGAGCTTGCTCATTTTTGCACAAAAAATCGCAAAAATCTTCCGGGATTTAGGGCGATGCACATTTTTGCTCTTCCACTTTGCCCCAAGATCGGACAAAATCCCACGCTAATTTAAAAGCGTATCGGCCATTGACCCCTTCCTGTCGTTCTGTGTCGTTTTCCCGACGTGATGCAATGTTGAAAATTGTATTCAGGGTGTGTGTAGGCAAACGTTTACGTATCGATGATCAGGCGATCAGGTCAAGGCATGGAGTGAGATGTAATGGCAACTATTAAAGATGTAGCGAAACGCGCAAACGTTTCCACTACAACTGTGTCACATGTAATTAACAAAACCCGTTTCGTTGCCGAAGAGACGCGTAATGCGGTATGGGCGGCGATTAAAGAGCTGCACTACTCGCCGAGCGCCGTGGCGCGCAGCCTGAAAGTCAATCACACCAAATCGATTGGCCTGCTGGCGACCAGTAGCGAAGCCGCCTATTTCGCTGAAATTATTGAGTCCGTTGAAAAGAGCTGCTTCCAGAAGGGCTATACTCTGATCCTCGGTAACGCGTGGAACGATCTGGAAAAACAGCGCGCCTATCTGTCGATGATGGCGCAAAAGCGCGTAGACGGTCTGCTGGTGATGTGTTCCGAGTATCCGGATTCGGTATTGAGCATGCTGGAAGAGTACCGCCATATCCCAATGGTGGTGATGGACTGGGGCGAGGCGAAAGCCGACTTCACCGATGCGGTGATCGATAACGCCTTCCAGGGCGGCTATATCGCCGGACGCTACCTGATTGAACGCGGCCATCGCGAAATCGGCGTGATCCCGGGTCCGCTGGAGCGCAACACCGGCGCGGGGCGACTGGCCGGCTTCATGCAGGCGATGAAAGAGGCGCATATCAGCGTGCCGGAAAACTGGATTGTGCAGGGCGACTTCGAGCCGGAGTCCGGCTACCGCGCAATGCAGCAGATCCTAAACCAGCAGCACCGCCCGACGGCGGTCTTCTGCGGCGGCGATATCATGGCGATGGGCGCTATCTGCGCGGCGGATGAAATGGGACTGCGGGTGCCGCAGGACATTTCGCTGATCGGTTATGATAATGTGCGCAACGCCCGCTATTTCAGCCCGGCGTTAACCACCATTCATCAGCCGAAAGATTCCCTGGGCGAGGCCGCATTTAACATGCTGTTGGATCGTATCGTCAACAAGCGTGAAGAGTCGCAGTCTATCGAAGTGCACCCTCGTCTGGTTGAGCGCCGCTCGGTAGCGGATGGCCCGTTTGTCGATTATCGTCGTTAAGGCATCTGGCGGGCGCGGATCTCTCCGGCGCCCGCAGCCACTCCCGATTCAGCGTGTCGCTGTCCCCCAGATAGTCAAGCATCCAGTTCAGCGCCGGTGAGGCATCGTTCTGCTGCCACGTCAGGCAGCAGGCGGCATCCGGAAACGGATTTTCCAGCGCCAGCGCAGTCCACTCGCCGCGATCTATCCATGGACGGGCGAAATGGCTCGGCACCATGCCGACGCAGAGTCCTGCCGACAAACAGGTTGCTGATGATTCCCAGTCAGGGACGACTACCCTCTTCTGGTTATCCAGCAACCATGTTGTCCGTTTAGGCAACGAGCGCGAGGTATCCTCTCGCACCAGCGACGGCCAGTTACGCAGGACGTCGTCGCTCAGGGGTCCATCCATCTTTGCCAGCGGATGATCGCTCGCCACCACGCAGTCCCAGCTCAGCATCCCCATATCGCGGAACGCATAGCGACCGCCGACCGGAATAGATCGCGTTGCGCCAATCGCCAGCTCAACGCGGCCGTCGGCCAGCGCATCCCATACACCATTGAATACTTCCTGAAAGACGATCAGTTCGACGTCGGGAAAATGGCGATAGAAATCGACGATCATCTGACGCATCCGCGCCGGTTTCACAATATCATCCACTGCGATCGACAACTGTCCGCGCCAGCCGTTCGCAATTTGCTGACACTGCTGGCGGGTGATCTGCATTTTTTTGATAACAGAGCGCCCTTCCTGTAAAAACCAGACCCCGGCGGGGGTCAACTCCACATCACGATGGCGACGCTCAAATAAGGGAACGGCGAGCCACTCTTCGAGCTGACGCACGGTATAGCTGACCGCGGAAGGCACCCGGTGAAGCTCCTGCGCGGCCGCGCTGAAGCTGCCGTTACGGGCGACGGCATCAACCACTTCCAGAGAGTATTCAGACCACATTTTCTGCCTGCAAAATTTTTGAATGCATGTGACAAATATTAGCGTTTCACAAGCCACAATGCACTCCCTACACTCTGCGGCATCGTACCTGTACACCAACTATGAGAACGTTATGTCACAACCCGGGAAAGGATTTTTAGTCTGGCTGGCCGGCCTGAGCGTGCTGGGCTTTCTGGCCACCGATATGTACCTGCCGGCGTTTGCCGCCATGCAGCAGGATCTCAACACCTCCGCCGCCTCCATCAGCGCCAGCCTGAGCCTGTTCCTCGCCGGCTTCGCGCTGGGCCAGCTGTTCTGGGGACCGCTGTCGGACCGCTATGGACGTAAACCGGTGCTGCTGAGCGGCCTGGCGATTTTCGCGGCCGGCTGTCTGGGGATGCTGTGGGTGCACAACGCCACCCTGATGCTGGCGCTGCGCTTTCTGCAGGCGATTGGCGTCTGTGCCGCGGCCGTTACCTGGCAGGCGATGGTCGCCGATTACTATCCTGCCCAGCGCACGAACCGCATCTTCGCCACCATTATGCCGCTGGTAGGACTGTCGCCGGCGCTGGCCCCGCTGCTGGGCAGCTGGCTGCTGGTGCACTTCGAGTGGCAAGCCATCTTCGCCACCCTGTTCGCCATCACTCTGCTGCTGATGCTGCCTGCCCTGCGCCTGAAGGCAGCCGCGAAGTCAGTAGTAGTGACGCAGCAAAAGATCACCTTTCTCGCGCTGCTGCGCTCCCGGGAATACAGCGGCAACGTCCTGATCTACGCCGCCTGTTCCGCCAGCTTCTTCGCCTGGCTTACCGGTTCACCTTTTATCCTGCATGAAATGGGCTATGGCCCAACCGCTATCGGCCTGAGCTATATTCCGCAGACCATCGCCTTTCTGGTGGGAGGCTATGGCTGTCGCGCGCTGCTGCAGAAATGGTCCGGTCAACAGATGCTGCCGTGGCTGCTGGTGATTTTTGCCGTCAGCGTAGCCGCCACCTGGCTGGTGGGCCTGCAAACCCATGCCTCGCTGGTGGCGTTAATGATCCCGTTCTGCATGATGGCGGTGGTCAACGGCGGGATCTACCCCATCGTGGTTGCTCAGGCGCTGAAGCCTTTTCCGCAGGCGACCGGCCGCGCGGCGGCGCTGCAAAATACCCTGCAGCTTGGCCTGTGCTTCCTGACCAGTCTGCTGGTATCCGCGCTGATCGCCACGCCGCTGCTGACCACCACCAGCGTAATGCTGGTTTCGATTGGCTTAGCCGGAATAGGCTATCGCCTGCAGCAGACGCCGGAGCTGACACCCCACTCTTCCCACGCGTAATGCCCGTCGCCAGGGCCCGGACCAGTCGTTAGCATGCTAAGAAATTTTTATTGAAAGCCAGTACTTAGCGTCCTATACTGGATCCGGGTTCACATAAATAGAAAATAGTTACAGATTAACGGATGCAGGATGCCTCCGTTTCACCATGGAAGGCCTTTCGGCAAGGGTTATCTCCCTTCCTCTGTTTACGTCGGATAGCGACTTCACGGATTATCCGTGAGATTTCTCACAAAGCCAAAAAAGCGTCTACGCTGTTTTAAGGTTCTGATCACTTGGGCGTGATGGAGAAGCTATGAGTTCATCGTGTATAGAAGAAGTAAGTGTACCAAATGATGACTGGTACCGGATTGCAGCTGAATTATTAGGCCGTGCGGGAATTGAAATCAATGGCTCCGCGCCGTCCGACCTGCGGGTTAAAAATCCTCTCTTTTTTAAACGGGTTTTGCAGGAAGGTTCGCTGGGTTTAGGCGAAAGCTATATGGACGGCTGGTGGGAATGCGAGCGTCTGGATATATTCTTCCACAAGGTGTTACGCGCCGGGTTGGAAAAGCAGCTCCCACACCATTTCAAAGACACACTCCGCATCGCAGGCGCTCGTCTGTTTAATCTACAAAGTAAAAAACGTGCCTGGATTGTCGGTAAAGAGCACTACGACCTCGGCAACGATCTCTTCAGCCGGATGCTTGATCCCTATATGCAATATTCCTGCGGTTACTGGAAAGAGGCGCAGAGCCTCGAGGCCGCCCAGCAGGCTAAGCTGGATCTCATCTGCCGCAAACTGGAGCTGGAGCCAGGCATGCGGGTACTGGATATTGGCTGTGGATGGGGCGGTCTCGCCGAATATATGGCGCGAAATTATCAGGTCAGCGTCGTGGGTGTAACCATCTCCGCCGAGCAACAAAAAATGGCCCAGGCGCGCTGCGCCGATCTCGATGTAGAGATTCGTCTCCAGGATTATCGCGATCTGCACGACAGCTTTGACCGCATCGTCTCCGTTGGCATGTTTGAGCACGTGGGGCCGAAAAATTACGCTACCTACTTTGAGGTTGCCGACCATAATTTGAAACCCAACGGCCGCTTTTTACTGCACACCATTGGTTCCAAGGTCACCGACCATAACGTTGACCCGTGGATCGATAAATATATCTTCCCGAACGGCTGCCTGCCTTCCGTGCGTCACATTGCCGAAGCCAGCGAGAAGCATTTTGTGATGGAAGACTGGCACAACTTCGGCGCCGATTATGACACGACCCTGATGGCCTGGTATGAGCGTTTCCTCGCCAGCTGGCCGGAAATTGCCGATAACTATTCTGAGCGTTTCAAACGCATGTTTACCTATTATCTGAACGCCTGCGCCGGCGCCTTCCGCGCCCGCGACATTCAGCTCTGGCAGGTGGTGTTCTCGCGCGGTATTGAACATGGACTGCGCGTCGCCCGTTAAATAACACTCCCCCGCTTATCGGCGGGGGATTTTTTTTCAGGCTTCATTGACCTTAGCCGCCATCTCTTTCGCGGCCAGCACGCGTTCGACCGTATCGACAACCGCCTGGGTCTGCGGATCAATCTCAATATTGACGCGATCGCCCAGTTTTTTCGCTCCCAGGGTGGTCCGCTGCAGCGTCTCCGGAATAAGATGTACGCAGAAACGGGTCGCCGTCACCTCACCCACCGTCAGACTAATGCCGTCAATACCGATGAATCCTTTATAGAGGATGTATTTCATCAGCGTTGGATCCTGCACTTTAAACCAGATCTGACGGTTATTTTCGGAAGTCAGAATCTTCACGATTTCCGCGGTGGTCATAATGTGGCCGGACATTAAATGCCCGCCGATTTCATCACTAAATTTCGCCGCTCGCTCGACGTTCACTTCATCGCCGACCTGAATATCGCCAAGATTGGTAATCCGCAGCGTCTCTTTCATCAGATCGAAGCTGATGCGCGCGCCGTTGATTTCGGTCACCGTCAGGCAGCAGCCGTTGTTGGCTACCGAGGCGCCGGTTTCCAGCCCCTCCAGCATATGTGCCGGTAACTCAACCACGTGAGTGCGAAAATTGGGTTTATCATCAATGGAGACCACTTTCGCGGTTCCCTGAACAATACCAGTAAACATGTTTGGCTCCTGTTGAAAATCATGACGGTATCATTACCGCTTTCGCTATCGGGAACAATAACAGGAGGGCAAAGCGGTTGCCAGCGCGCTTCGTGCCTCGACTCTTTTTTCACTGGCTTAATAGCCAATCCTCGCTACAATAGACTGGAAATTCCTCATTTTTATCCCCTTGCTGCCAGTTACGGCGGCTTTTTTAGTCTCAAAATAACAACAATTCGAAGGTGTTCACGTGCAGAAGTATTTCGTTGAAGCGCGTCAGTTATTAGCTCTGGCTATACCCGTCATCCTTGCGCAGGTGGCGCAGACGGCGATGGGTTTTGTCGATACCGTGATGGCGGGTGGCTACAGCGCCACGGATATGGCCGCCGTGGCCATCGGGACCTCCATCTGGCTGCCGGCGATCCTCTTCGGCCACGGCCTTCTGCTGGCGCTGACCCCGGTGGTGGCGCAGCTTAACGGATCCGGGCGGCGAGAGCGTATCGCGCCGCAGGTGCGTCAGGGCTTCTGGCTGGCCGGCTTTGTCTCGGTGCTGATCATGGTCGTGCTGTGGAACGCCGGATACATCATCAGCTCCATGCATAACATCGATCCGCTGTTGGCAGAGAAGGCGGTTGGCTACCTGCGCGCGCTGCTGTGGGGCGCTCCGGGCTATCTGTTCTTCCAGGTCGCCCGTAACCAGTGTGAAGGGCTGGCAAAAACCAAGCCCGGGATGGTCATGGGCTTTATTGGATTACTGGTCAACATTCCGGTGAACTATATTTTTATCTATGGTCATTTCGGCATGCCCGAGCTGGGCGGCGTCGGCTGCGGTGTGGCGACGGCCTCCGTTTACTGGGTGATGTTCGCCAGCATGCTGTGGTGGGTGCGCCGGGCGCGTACGATGCGCGATATCCGCTGCGTCGAGCGCTTCAGCGGCCCTGATTTTGCCGTCCTGTTACGGCTGGTGCAGCTGGGGCTGCCCATTGCTCTGGCGCTGTTCTTTGAAGTCACTCTGTTTGCCGTCGTCGCGCTGCTGGTCTCCCCGCTCGGGATCATTGACGTCGCCGGTCACCAGATCGCGCTTAATTTCAGCTCGCTGATGTTCGTTCTGCCGCTGTCGCTGGCGGCGGCGGTCACCATTCGCGTCGGCTTCCGCCTTGGCCAGGGCTCAACGATCGATGCCCAGGTTTCGGCCCGCACCGGCGTGGGCGTGGGGGTCTGCCTGGCGGTATTTACCGCTATCTTTACCGTCCTGATGCGTAAGCAGATTGCGCTGCTGTATAACGATAATCCCGAGGTGGTGACGCTGGCCTCGCACCTGATGCTGCTGGCGGCTATCTATCAGATCTCCGACTCTATTCAGGTGATCGGCAGCGGCATTCTGCGCGGCTATAAAGATACGCGGTCTATCTTTTTCATTACCTTTACCGCGTACTGGGTGCTGGGTTTGCCGAGCGGCTATCTGCTGGCGCTGACCGATATGATTGTGCCCCGCATGGGACCTGCCGGTTTCTGGTGCGGATTTATCATCGGTCTGACCTCCGCCGCCATCATGATGATGCTGCGGATGCGTTTTCTGCAGCGCCAGCCTTCCAGCATCATCTTACAGCGCGCTGCGCGCTAACTTGTCTAAGCCCGCCGCTCCGGCGGGCTTTTTCGTTCTTCGCTATAACGGCGCGTTGTACATTCCGTTACTCCCTGACACCAAAGACTCACTGATAGCCTCCCGGCAGGCGCTTATAGTGTTGCCAACAGCCCCGCAGTGGGGTTACTCAAGAAACCAAGTCGAGGATTTCAGAATGAAAAAAGTATTAGCTCTGGTCGTTGCCGCTGCTATGGGTCTGTCATCAGTTGCTTTCGCTGCCGATGCGGCAAGCACCACCCCGAGTGCAGCAGCCAGCCATACTACCGTTCACCATAAGAAACATCACAAAGCGGCCGCGAAACCGACAGCCGAGCAGAAAGCGCAGGCGGCGAAGAAACACCACAAAGCCGCTGCGAAACCGGCTGCTGAGCAAAAAGCCCAGGCGGCGAAGAAACACCATAAAGCCGCTGCTAAACCGGCAGTAGCGCAGAAAGCGCAGGCGGCGAAGAAACACCATAAAACGACGCACCATGCAGCTAAACCGGCGGTTAAACCGGCGGCATAATGGTCAGGGCGTTAAGGTGATAAACCGGCGCTGAACAGCGCCGGTTTTTTTTCAGGAGGACATCATGCTGCAACGCTATCGCTTCGAATTGCTGCTGTTACTGCTCATCGTCTGCGCGCTGTTTACCCTGCGCTTGATGTTTAAATAGCTGGCTGCTGAACCCATTTTCGGGCCGGCGGCGTATAGTCGCGAAAACCGGCGATAATCTCGTCTGCCGAGGTAGCGAACGGCAGCATCTCCGCGTAGCGCGGGTGCATAAACCCTTCCCGTACCATGTTATCGACCATCGCCTGAAGCGGATCGTAATAACCCTTAATATTCAGGAACGCGCACGGTTTCTCATGGATCCCCAGCTGCGCCCAGGTCCATTGTTCGAAAATCTCCTCGAGCGTCCCCGCCCCGCCCGGCAGGGCAATAAAGCCATCCGCCAGCGCCGCCATTTTGGTTTTCCGCTCGTGCATATCCTCGACCACATGCAGCTCCGTCAAGCCGCGGTGGGCAATTTCCCGCTCCACCAGGCCGCGCGGCATCACGCCGATCACCACGCCACCGGCCTCCAGCGCCGCATCGGCGACCGCCCCCATCAGACCAACTTTGCCGCCGCCATAGACAAGCGCCAACCCCTGCTGCGCCAGCGTACGTCCAACCAGACGGGCGGTTTCGAGGTACAGCGGATGTTCGCCAGCTGAAGAACCGCAGAAAATACCAATCGATTTCATCTTCGTTATGACTCCTTCTCTTCTGGTGGCCGATAATTTAACACATCGGCAACCCTTCCGCGCAGGTTTGGACTGGCTGAAAAATAAGACCCGTGATGCTCGCTGGCGAAGAAATATCCTTGTGGTTCAGTAAAATATATCCGGAATGAGTAAAAGTTCCGCAATCGCATGCAATGTGCAAGAAAAGTGACGTTTACCTCTTGCCACATCCCCTCCCTGCCGCTAATATGCGTCCCCGTTGTCACCACAACATTGCGTTCGTAGCTCAGTTGGTTAGAGCACCACCTTGACATGGTGGGGGTCGTTGGTTCGAGTCCAATCGAACGCACCATAATGCGTTTATAGCTCAGTTGGTTAGAGCACCACCTTGACATGGTGGGGGTCGATGGTTCGAGTCCATTCAGACGCACCAATCATCTTTCCTTCTGTAATTCCTGAATTTTATCACCTGCTCCCCGTTGGTATTGCTGACTTAAAATGTTGTGTTTTGGCAAAGCGTTTTCCTTGCATAGTCCATACTAGTCCACATGAGTGCTAAGGAAGCCAACCCTTTTAATGAGCATCAAAAATCGATCAACAGACCACGCCGTTTAATTTCTTAATGATAATCATTCCATTCATCATAAATATATGCATATGCAAATCGATATATCAGATACCCCACCAGGAATTCCACAACTGAAAGTAAACCCCAGAGAAATTTATATTCATTTACTGAGAAAAAAAAGAACCAGCCAGCCAGCGCGATACCTGAAGCACCTAATCCCATCCCAGCCCCTCTGATAACACGGGAAAGCAGGATGAGTAATGTTCGTTTTATATTCATAGTCCACCAAAGAAATATTCACATATTTTGTTAAATTCTGCTGGATTCTTATCACTGACCATACACGCTGTTTCGAAAGGTTTTACAATATCCTCAACAAGAAAATACAGAAGATCCAGATCTCCCAGATTTTGCAGTTTATCATGCAGTACCGGATTTCTGCGCTTCAGATATCGGGACGTGTATATTGCTCTGGATGTTTCAGCTCCAACGGATAATAATAATCCGGCAAGACTTCCTGCAAAAAAAGCGGACACTCCTCTTGAGGCGTTCCCCTCTTCCTCATCCCGCTCCGCGTCAGGTGCTGCGGCTTCGGTCCTGCCGCCATATGGGTTAACAGTTGCTGATTCAGCAGGCTGTCGATATTGCGCCCCCCCAGTGAACAACCATCCGGTAGCGTGACTGCCCCGGCGGTTGCTTTACCAAACTGGTTGCATCGTTTGTCAGCCTGTTCCTCATCGCTTCACTCCATCTTTTCTGGCGTTAAAATTCATCATTACGACCTCCATTCGTTACCCTTCGCCACCCACTGGCCGCGCTATCGCACCCGCCTGCTTTCGCGAACGCTACCGCCCGTCGCTGTCTCCCTACAGGAATCCAAAGCGCACTGGGTAAGGCAGAACGGTGATCTTTTATTTAACGCCCGGAATAGCAGTCGCTCAGCAATACATGCACAAGAAAATCCCGTTCGTATCCGCGTACTGCCGGAGTATATTCAGTTTGAATTCAGCGGAATCTCGGTTCAGATCGGGAGTGACTGCGTAATGCTGAAAAAGACGATAAACAGAATAAAACAAATAAACTGATAATATTTTGTAAGACGAGAGATGGAGGCCGTCTGGACGCAGGGCGGAAGCGGTGGCTTCGTAACAACAATATTCCATACTGAAAACTATTCCCTGGTGTAAAAAAGCGAGCGCGCGGTACAACCGGGAGGAAACCATGCCACAGTAAAATAAAGAAAGTCCAGCCCCGACCGGGCCAGACTAACTTTTTAAGATTAACGCCCGAATTACATTGAGAATTTACATATAAATGACCTGAGCCATTGATCATCTAATAATATAGCGGACGGATCGCACACATCCAGAATAAGCTACGAAAACGCACCATGAAATACATTGCTGTCCTGATTTATATCAGTAAATCTCCCCCGACCGTATATCGTATAACAGCTCATATTATCCAGGCGATCCTGACAGGGATAATATTCCCCGACCATAAAGCGCAGCGGCAGCTTGCGCACCCACCGTCTGACAGACAAGTCCCGCATATTGCCTTCAGACAAGGCGATGACTGGCCTGCGCCATCGCCAGGGCGTCTTCCCCTGCCGGCAGCCGCGAAGGGGCATCAGCATCATGCACCATTCGCCAGACGGCCTGAGCGACATCCGTCGCCTGCGTCACGCTGGCGTTATCCTGCATGCTGTCGAAGATCTGCTGGCCGAGCGCCGCATAGCTCTCCGGGAGCTGCCCCATCGTCCGGCGGGCGTTTTCCTCGAACCGGGTCTGCGGGGCGCGTCCCGGGAGGATCAGCCCGACGCGAATATTAAAAGCACGGAGCTCCAGCGCCAGCGACTCTGTGAAGGCATTCACCGCCGCCTTACTCGCGGTGTAGACAGCCAGCAGGGGCATCGGTTGCAGGGTGACCGCCGAGGTAATATTAACGATGGTCCCGCTTCGGCGCGCTCTGAACCGGGGGATCACCGCCTGGGTCATGGCAATCGTTCCCAGGGTATTGGTGGCAAACAGGTTGGCTATCGCCTCGCGCGGGGCGCCCTCGAGGGCATTAAGCATCCCCACCCCGGCGTTGTTAACCAGCACATCAATCTCTCCAGCCTCGGCAATGGCCTCTGCGATACTCTGCGCCGAAGTGACGTCAAGACGTACCAGCCGCAGGCGGTCGCTGGCGGGTAACACACCTTCCTGCGGAGCGCGCATCGTGGCAATAACCTTCCAGCCTTGCTCGAGAAAATAACGCGCCGTCTCCAGGCCAAAACCCGATGAACAGCCGGTGATCATTATCGTTTGCATATCTCTGTCTCCGAATGGCTTCTTCCTTTTCATCATAGACAGGCCGTGCCGGACGATATAGGGTCAATAATCCATCATTCTTTAGCAGGAGTCCGGAAATGAGCGATCCGCTGGCGGAGGTCATCGCGATGTTAAATCTCAGAGCGGTGCTGACCAAAACCATCGAGGGGGCGGGAGACTGGCGAGTCCGGCGCTCGGATCAGGGGTTGTCATTTTATGGCGTCGTGCTGGAAGGCGGCTGTCGGCTGGAAATTGACCAGCATGAGCCGCAGATCCTGCGCGCCGGGGATTTTATTCTGATCCCGGCGGCGTACCGCTTCTCGCTAACCAGCCTGACCCCGCCTCCTTCACCGGCGCTGGAAACCATCCCGGTGCAACTGGCGGAGGGACACTTTCGTCTGGGCGCCCTCGACAAGCCTGCGCAGATGCAGGCGCTGATTGGCCACTGCGCTTCCGGTTCAACGAACGCCAGCCTGCTGGCCTCGCTGTTGCCAGCCTTTGTGGTGGTCCGCAATCAACCGCGGCTGGCCATCTTTGTCGGGCTGCTGAAAGAGGAAGCGCAGGCGGATCGCGCGGGCAAATCTTTCGTTCTGGCGCGAATGGTTGAGCTGCTTTTTATCGAGGCCATCCGTTCCTCCGGCACGCTCGCGACCCCCGGTCTGATGCGCGGGCTGAGCGACCCGCGGGTCGCCCAGGCAATCCGTCTGCTGCATCAGGCCCCCGCCAGACGCTGGACGGTCAACGCCCTGGCCGCCGACTGCGCGCTGTCTCGCTCGACGTTATTTGAACGCTTTACCGACCTGACCGGGATGACCCCGATGGGCTATCTGTTAGGCTGGCGAATGACCCTGGCCATGCAGTGGCTGAGCGAGACGGGCATCAGCATTGCGGATATCGCCGAGCGCATCGGCTATGGCTCGGCCAGCGCGTTCAGCGTAGCTTTTACCCGTTATACCGGGATATCGCCGGGCAAATATGCCCGCCAGCGGGCGGCGCGAAATGTCTCCCGGCCAGCTCTGACTTAACCTGCCGCAATCTCCGTCTGCAGCCAGCGCTCAAACATCTGCAGCGCTGGCTCCCCCTCCCCGCCGCCGGGTTTGATCAAGCAGAAGCGCTTAGCCAGCGTCGGGGAGCCCGGCCACGGGGCAACCAGCGTTCCGGCGCTCAGCTCGCTTTCCACATACATCTTCGGCACCAGTGCCACACCCTGCTGGCTAAGTACCGCGGCGATCGCCATCTCATGCAGATCGTAGCGCGGCCCCTGGGCGGGGTTATCCAGCGCCAGATCGCACTCGCGGGCATAGTGCAGCCAGGCGTCCGGGTTTTGCCGCCGGTGAATGCGCGTTAGCCGGTTAAGCAGCCCCGGAAGATCGTCATCCGTCAGCAGCGCAGCATGGCAGACCGGCAGCAAATACTCCGCAAATAAAAACGTCACCTCCATTCCGGTCCACGCCGGGTGTTCAAAATGGATGGCGGCATCAAATCCGCTTCCCGGCAGAATGAAGGGATCGCTGCGGGCGGCGATATTGACCACGATATGCGGATGCTGCGCCGCAAAGCGCCCGAGCCGGGGAATTAACCAGCGGCTGGCGAAGGTGGGGAGCACGGCGATCTCCAGGCTGCGGCCATCGACGGGCATCCCGCTGACGTCATGGGTGTCCCGTTCCAGACGAGCGAGGATCTCGCGGACCTGACGAGCATAGCGGGCGCCTGCCGGATTGAGCCGCACCCGGCTCCCCGTCCTGTCGAAGAGTTTACTGTCGAGGAGCGCTTCCAGACGGGCAATCTGCCGGCTGATGGCCCCTTCCGTTAACGCGAGCTCCGCCGCCGCGCGGGCAAAGTTGCCGTGACGAGCCGCGGCCTCAAAAGCCAGTAGCGCAGCGCTGCTGGGGATTTTACGACGCATAGCCAATGCTCCTTGTGCAGGCTCACCGAAAGTCAGTGACAGAATATCACTAAGCCTTGAATTAACATCGTTTTTCAGCACCATTTTTAGCCGATAGGATGATGAAAACTCACTAAAGCGCCTTGTGCGCCACATCATCTGTTCATCGAGGTCACTATGCTCTATGTCGTCGAATGCGCCTACACCGATCCCCAAAGTGAAGCGGCGTGGAATACCTTTTACAATCAGGAAAAACTACCGGCGCTGGTCTCTGTGCCCGGTTTCTACGCCTCCCAGCGCTTCCGCGCTCTTAGCGAGGGCTGCCCCTGCTACCTGGCGCTGCACGATATCCACGATGCTACCGTCATCGACAGCGACGCCTACCGCCGCAACGGCGGCGGCCATTTTGCCCGCTGGCAATCGGCGATCGCCGACTGGCATCGCCATCTCTATCTAACGAATAATACGCTGCGGGAGGTTGCCCCGGATGAAGTGCTGCTGCTGGGCGATACCGCGGAGGACTTGCCCGTCGCTGCGCCGATACACCTGCAGCCAGGCGGCCTGGCGACTGAACAAACCCGGTATGCCGCCATCCTCCCACGAGACAACCTGCATCACCTGGCCACGACTGCCGCCGTCTTTATCTATCAGCCCATCACCGCCCGGTTACGCAACCCGGCGCAGCGCGCGTGAGGTCGCCATGTCACCTGCTCCCTTTTATACGTTGACCGCTGGCGACCTGACGGTGACTGCCGTGAGTGATGGTCTGATGTCAGCGCCGCTGTCCTTACTCTCGGGTATCTCACGGGAGGAGGCGGAACATCTGCAGCGGCATTCAGGATTAGCCTCACCAGAGACCATTGCGATTGGCGCCTATCTGATCCGCGGTCGCGGGAATACGGTGCTGGTGGATACCGGCACCGGCGGAGCCAATGGCGTTGGCGGCGAACTTATCGCCAATCTGGCGCGGCTCGGCGTTGGTCCCGAGGAGATCGACGCCATCCTTCTCACCCACGCCCATCCGGACCATATCGGCGGCCTGCTGTCCGCCGCTGGTACGCCAGCGTATCCCAACGCCACGGTGTTCCTGCCTACGCGGGAAAGCGCTTACTGGCTGGCAACATCCACGTTCGACAACGCCAGCGATCGCGGCCGGCGCAACGTGCTGCTTGTTCGCCGTGTACTGGCGAACTGCGCGGCGCAAATCAGCGGGGTTGATGATGAGGAGGTGATCGCCGGGATCCGCCCGTGCCCTCTGCCCGGCCATACGCCCGGGCATACCGGGTATCGTCTCGAAGCGGGCGATACCTCGCTGCTGATCTGGGGGGATATCGTCCATTTCCCGTCCATTCAGTCTGCGCGGCCAGAAGCCTCGGTCGCCTTCGACGTCGATCCTGAACAGGCCCGGCGTACCAGGGAGATCCTGCTGCGCCAGGCCGCCAGCGAACGGTGGTTGATTGCCGGTATGCATCTTGGCCTGCCGGGATTCGCCAGAGTGGAGAACACCGCCTCAGGCTATTGTCTGCGCTCGGTGTGATCGTTGAGCAGAACAATGACCACAGTAAAACCCGGGTCGCGGCATGAGCACGACCGGGGCGTTTTGTCCGGGAAAGTGGACGAGCCGTTAACCGCGGCTCTTCCAGCCTTTTTTACTTTTGCAGCTAGCTTTGGTGGCGACCCACGGGTGACGTAGCTGAGTCAACTGAAGATCCTGGGAGGCCGGGCTGGCCGACCAGCGTTTGTTGCACAGAGGCTTACGAGTTGCAATGACCATAAAAACGCTCCTAAAAAAAAATGAAACATTCCCTGGGTAGTTCCACAAGTTCAGAATTAGCGTATCACCGCGTAACGGAAGTTATTTCAATCTTTGTTTTAGAATGTAAATGGTCATCGCCCTCTGAAATAGCTTAAATTGATCCAAATCAATTTAAGTGCATTTATTTTTCGATGCCACCTATATTTTCAAGCGCTTACCTTCGCCAGTCGCCTGATTAAGACTTTTCCTATACCGCATAATACAACACAATCAAGCGATATTATCAGATTTTTATTCTAGTTATGTATGGCTGTGTGGTTATTTGTTTTGATTATTCTAACTGATAAAATTCACTTGGTCAGTCAGCAGCGGGCAGGTACTCTGCACCGGCAAGAAGAGGATTTGTCAGGGAGTGGTGGATGACTAAAGGCTATAAACTACTTGGCTATAAGTTAGCGGATAATATTTTCTACTGCCTGCATCATCGGGAAATTATCACGCTGCGCGGGACACGGACGCAAGTCCAGCTACGCAGCACCATGGCCTGTTTACTGGAGTACCTGCTGGCGCACGGCAGAGAACGTCTGGTCAGCGATGAAGAGTTAATGATTAACGTTTGGGAAAAAAATAATCTCCGCCCTTCCGCGCAGCGCCTATGGCAGGTTATTCAGAGCTTAAAGTCTCGCTTACACCAGGCTGGCGTGGAGAGCGCGTTAATCATCCGCGTTAAGTGCGCGGGGTATTATATTAATAACGTTTACGTAGCCGAAATTTATTCATACAAACCGCCGGGGATGATGAATTATATAAACACTTCGCCTGCTGATATGAATAAGCTTCTGGTACGCAGCTAATCCCCTCCCCGCGCCGTTTACATCGCCAGCAACAGGGTTTATTCGTTGAATATTTTAATTCACAGCAATAATATTTATTTTAATATCGGTATCGCCCAGTGTTTTCGGGATATTCAGAAAACAGCGCCCGAATTAAAGGTTATTCACTCCCTGCCCCTCAGCCATCTTCCAGAACTGTCCGGGCTGGATGTGATTATTTTGTCACTGGAAAACTATCATGATTACCTGGCTGCCGCTGAAATCGCTCAGCACTTTCAGGGCCTGGTCATTGGCTTTACGTCAGCCGGCAATGTAAGGCGCGGACGCGCCTTTTTCGCGGATACCCTACTGTGGGTCAGCCAGCGCGAAGCGGTACGTGAAGTGAACCGCCTTCTGCGCTGCCTGGCCGAGCGCCGCTGGCCACTCGTGCCGCGTCACCAACGTCAGAGCGTTTCTTTCCGTCAACGAGCCCCGCTCAACCGCCTGGAGATGCGGATGATTGATGCCACCATGAAGGGTCAGTCGGTTCATCAAATGGCCGCTACGCTGGGGATTAATCGCAAGCGGGTCTATAACGGCCTGGAAAGGATTAAAGTGAATTTCCGCCTGGTCAGTCATAGCCATTTTCATCATTTCATGACCGACAGGCTCTCTTTTAGTCGCCTGTCTGCCGACCTCCGATGCCTGACCACAGCAGCTAATGCAACCCTGCCGCCGCGCGCAGACTCGCGACCGGCGGAAAATCATTCATATTATTTGAAATAGTTTCGCAAATTGTTTTGATTTTAGGCTCCAGCAATCAAGCGTATTCTTTATCACATCAGGGCAACAGGCCCTTTATCAGACACCAAATTAAGGAATACGACCATGAAATTCATCAAAACTTTCGTTGCTGTTGCTGCGCTGTCTCTGTTCTCTGCTGCCAGCTTTGCTCAGAGCGTCAGCGCCACTGCCTCCACGCTGGACCGCGCGGAAGCTAAAATTGCCGCCCAGGCCGCAGAACAGGGTGCATCCTATAAAATTACCAGCGCCCAATTTAACAACCGTGTTCATATGACGGCTGAACTGAGCAAATAAACCCTTGCCCCTAAACGTTTCCTAAAGCGCCGCCTGGACGGCGCTTTAGTTTTTCCCCTTCCTGACCTTTCCCGGCAGGTCCATGCGGCATTCGCCGGATCCCGGACAATACTGACTCTCAGCACAAAAAGAGCCTGATAGCAATAAATACCCGATTGGCTGGATTATCTGCGGCTTGTCGGCGTAAAGCGGAGAGGTCTGTCGCCGCGAATCAGTCGGAGGCCTTCCGCTGTCTGCAAAGCGGCGCCCATTTTGGCAAAATTTGCGTGGCGTGGTGAGGGTTTGCAGGGCCTCCGTGCCCTGGAAAGACTTTATTCGAAAAAGACGTCCGGATTTTCCGACAGCGAAACAAAGGATTTCGTGTTTTTATCCAGCGCCTGAATATCGCCGGTTTCGATGTCGTAGAACCAGCCATGCAGGCGCAGGGTATGGTCGCGCAGACCAACCGCCACCGAAGGATGGGTCTTGATGTTATTCAGTTGGGCGATGACGTTTTCCTGCACCATGCCGTTGACCTTATCGGTTTCGCTAGCCCAGGTTTTCTTTTCCACCACCGCTTTCGCGGCATCGGCATAGCGTAGCCAGTGAGACACCGCCGGCATCGGCTCAAGGCACTGACAGGTGGCGATCGCTTTCATCGCGCCGCAGTTGGAATGGCCGCAGATCACGATATCCGTCACGCCCAGCGCAACCACGGCATATTCGATGGTCGCGGAAACGCCGCCCGGCTCCGGCCCGAAAGACGGCACGATATTCCCGGCATTACGAATGACAAAGAGCTGTCCCGGCTCCTGCTGGGTAACCAGTTCCGGCACCAGACGGCTGTCAGAACAGGAGATGAAAAGCGCTTTGGGATTCTGGCTGGAGGCCAGGCTGCGGAAGAGTTCTTTACGCTGGGGGAAGATCTCTTTCTGGAAGTTGAGGAAGCCCTCAATGATATGTTGCATAGCAGTGTCTCTTCTCTGTAGTTATTACGGTATGACAAAGATCACAGTTATTCAGTTTACCATCGATGACAAGAATGGGAATCGTTATTCAAACAGTTGCGCAGAAAACGCGCGCCGCCAACGCCTGCTTCTCCCCGTCTAATACACACCTTTTTGACGTGCTTTCCTGAACCAGTTTGCTACTCTGTCTGCTCCAACCGTCCACACGTTACCGACCGCCTGCCTGCGGCGGACATAACAGGAGTCGCTATGTTCCTATCCAGCCTGATGGCCATTGCCGCGGTGCTGATCATGGGCGTGATCAGTCCCGGCCCAAGCTTTATTTTTGTCGCGCGCAATGCCGTCGCTCGCTCGCGTCTGCACGGTATGGTGACCGCCCTCGGTACCGGCGCCGGTGCGGCCATTTTCTCCATTATGGCGATGCTGGGCCTGCAGAAGGTGCTCACCGCGGTGCCGGAGCTGTTTATTGGTTTGAAGGTGGCGGGCGGGCTCTATCTGCTGTGGCTGGGCTATAAAATTTTTCGCGGGTCGGCGCAGCCGATGGACTTTTCCGCCAGCGGGATGGCCGGCAACCGCTCTTTGCTGAAGACCTTCCGCGACGGGCTGTATACTCAGCTCAGCAATCCCAAAACTGCGCTGGTGTTCGCCTCAATTTTTACCGCCCTGCTGCCGGCGCAGATCCCCACCGCCTTCTATTACATCGTGCCGCTGATGAGCTTTCTGATCGACGTCAGCTGGTATTCGCTGGTGGCGCTGGTGCTGTCTGCCGACCGCCCGCGCCGCGTCTACCTGCGGCTGAAGCGGCGGATCGACATCGCCACCGCGACGGTGCTGGGGGCGCTGGGCCTGCGGCTTATCGCCACCTCCCTCACCCGCTAGCGGGTTACACGGTATAGATGCGAATATCGTGCTGCTGAAAGGCAACGCGATATTCGCGACTGATATTCTCTTCCACCACCAGCACATCGATATCGCTGCTGGCGGCCACCACAAACCGCGCTGCGGCCGGAATTTTATCCGAAGTCAGACCAACAATAATTTCGCTGCACTGTTTAATGACCGCTTTCTTGAACTCGCAGTCGGCATAGTCAAAGCCGGTCAGGCCCGACTCTGGCGCCATCGCGCAGCCGCCGATAAACCCCTGGTCGAATAACATGCCCTGCACCTGAGCCACCGCCGCGGCGCCGACGCAACCGCCGCTCGCGCGCTGTACCTGGCCGCCAAGCATCACCACGTCATACAGCGGTTTTTTCACCAGTACCGCGGCGATCTCCGGCGAGTTCGTTACCACCGTCAGCGCCAGCTCGGTGGGCAGCGCCTCGGCCATCGCCAGATTGGTGGTCCCGGTATCAATGAAAATAGTGCCGCCGGGCTTCACCAGCCGGGCACACTGTTGCGCGATCCTGAGCTTTATCGCGCGGTTTTTATCTTTCCGCTCACTGTAATCCCCCGCTTCCGGCAGACTCAGCACCGCCCCGCCATACACCTTTTTACAGAATCCCTCGCGGCTGAGCTCATGCAGATCGCGGCGGATGGTATGCTCCGACACCTGAAGACGCGCCGCCAGCTCCGCGCACACCACTCTGCCGTTTTCCTGCAGGATCTGGCAAATCAGCGCTTGTCGCTGTTGAGGGAAAGCAGCATAATCGAGCATAACACAATCCTTAAATGATCAAAACCGAGCAGTAGCAAGCATGATCGTCTGCCCTGCTCTGGTTGTCAACGTTCCTGCCCGGAGGTTTACCATGAAAATTGCCCATTTCGCCCTGTGGACCCAACAGCTCGACGTCCAGGCCCGCTTCTGGGTGGACTTCTTTGCCGCCAGCATCAATGAAAAATACCTTAGCCAGACCAACCCCGGCTTTGCCTCCTATTTTGTTACTATCGACGACGAGGTGGTGATCGAGCTGATGACCAAGCCTGGCCTGCAGCAGGCCAGCGCGGATAACAACCATACCGGCTGGGCGCATCTGGCCCTCTCGGTGGGCGGGGCGGAACAGGTCGATGCCATCGCCCAACGCGCCGGGGCCGCCGGAATACTGATTTCGCCGCCGCGCACCACCGGCGACGGCTATTTTGAGGCGGTGATCGCCGATCCCGATGGCAACCTGATCGAAATCGTCGCATAGTCAGCAGAACGCCAGTATTCAGGAGGCATCCATGGCACATTACCGGATTATCGACACCGCATCCTGGCCCCGCCGGGATCATTTCACTTTTTACCGCCAATTCGCCAACCCCAGCTTTAATCTCTGCGTGCCGATAGCGGCGCAGCGCCTGTACGAATGTGCGAAGGACCGTCGGGTCTCGTTTTTTCAGCTCGCGCTCTATGCCCTGCTGCGCGCGGCCAACGGGGTACCGCAGCTACGCCAGCGCGTGCGGAACGATGAGGTGATTGAATATGACAGTCTGGCAGTAATGACGCCGGTGATGACCGTCGGAGAGGGATTCCGTCAGGTGTGGTGCGACAACGCCCCCGAGTTCACCGCCTTCAGCGCCGCGGCCACGCCGAAGATTGTCGCGGCAAGAGAGACATCCCCGGCGCCGCTCATCGTCGATGGCGAGCATTTTATCTGCGCCAGCTGTCTGCCATGGCTCCATTTCACCTCGATGACCCATGCGGAATATGCCGTCGGCGCGGCGGTCCCCGCGCTCACCTGGGGAAAACTGCAGAATGGCGTTGTCCCGGTGGCCGGGCGGTTTAACCATGCCTTCGTCGATGGTCTCCACGCCAGCCGCTTTTATGCCCTTGTCGAAGAGGGATTTAATGACCCCGAGCGGCTCTGGTTGCCGCTAACCGAAACCGCACCCTCCCTGCTGCCCCCAGCGGTGAAGGAGCGTTAACGTCTGCCCGGAACTGACCGCCAGGGAGCCTTACTCCCTGCATGGTGGTCGGTACGGGGCCACTATCATCGTTCCCTTTCAGCCGGCGAATACCGCGCAGGTGTGACGCCTGTTCAGAACCTCGCGATTGAAAAGCTGGGTCGCAGACAGCATGCTGACCAACCATCATCAGACAGCGGAAACCACTGCTTCATAGCCATAAAATGGGATTATATTGCCGATCCTTTGCTAAGGATAATTAGTTATAAATCATAGCGTTTCAGTGTTAGACAGGGCGAAGTGCGCCTCTTATCTTTCGTCATGAATTGTAAATAACCACGCAATCATTTGATGAGGTAGCACTTTTGTCCAGATTACAACAAGGATTAAAAACCAGACAAACCCGCTTCGCCCTGGCGCTAAAAGTGGCCCTGCTCGGCGGCGTGGTAGCATTTTCTTCTGCTGTCTTTGCTGAGGGTCTCCTGAAAGAAGGTATCACCCCGGCCACTGAAGCCAGCCAGATCCCGGCCAGCGCCAAACTGCGCACAGACACGGTGGTGGCCGGGATCTCCGAGCCGCAGGGGATCTTTAACCCCTACTTTTTCGTCAACGGCTGGGATGAGAACGTGACTAACGTCATTTTTTCACGCCTGATCGACTGGGACAGCCAGGGCAAGCTGGTCCCGGGACTGGCGGAGAGCTGGACGGTCAGCCCGGATAACAAAGTCTATACCATCAAATTGCGCCCTGGTCTCACCTTTAGCGACGGCTCACCGCTGACGGCGGAAGATGTCGCCTTTACCCTGACGGTCCTGCTCGACCCCAGCTATGATGGCGATACCGACATCACCCTGGCCAATATCGCCGGCGGGGCGGACTACAAAGCCGGCAAGGCTGACAGCGTCAGCGGCCTGAAGGTCATCGACCCGCTCACCCTGCAGGTGACCACCACGCAGCCAGGCGCCACCACGCTGGCCAAAATTGGCGGGCCTGTACTGTCGAAAGCCTGGTACGGCAAAGGGTATCAGCGGGGGAATCTCGACTATCTGCGCTCACTGCACGGCAAGCCGCTGGGCAACGGCCCTTACGTGTACGACAAATATATTCCCGGTCAGGAAATACGCTTCCATGCCAATAGCCATTTTTACCGTGGGACGCCGCCAACGCCGCGCTTTATCTATCGCGTGACCAATCCGTCCACCAACTTCCAGCTGTTCCAGACCGGGGAGACCGACTACGACGCCTTTACCTCGCGCCCCGACGATATTGAGCAACTGAAGATGCTCGGCTTCGCCAATATTAATCTTTACGGCTCCAGCGACTACAGCCAGGTGGAATTCAACGTGCATCGCCCGGCGCTACAGGATAAGCGGGTGCGCCAGGCGCTGATTTACGGCCTGGATAGGCAGAAGCTGATCGACGTGGTCTATCAGGGATACGGCAAAGTCGCCATCGAACCGATCGCGCCGATCTCCTGGGCCTTTAACGCTGAAGGCGTCAACCCTTACCCTTACGATCCGGCC
Source organism: Klebsiella sp. HMSC16A12 (assembly GCF_001808265.1). NCBI lineage: Bacteria > Pseudomonadati > Pseudomonadota > Gammaproteobacteria > Enterobacterales > Enterobacteriaceae > Klebsiella > Klebsiella sp. HMSC16A12. The sequence goes on along the minus strand of NZ_KV792528.1, from coordinate 41,032 downwards.
CAGGCCAAAAAGCTGCTGGATGAGGCCGGCTGGAAACCAGGCGCCGACGGTATCCGCGCCAAAGACGGCCAGCGCCTGGAGCTGACCCTGCTGGTGAGCAAGAAGGTGCTCAACGATGCGCTGATCCCCATCGCCAAGGAGAACTGGCGGCAGATCGGCGTGCTGCTGAAGCCGCAGGTGGTGGATTTCAACGCCCTGATGGCGCAGCGCAAAGCCGGAAATTACGATTTGGCCTCGTTCAGCACCAGCACCCTCAACGACCCGCACGACGGGGTATGGGATTTCTACAGCAGCGAAGCTAAAGAGTCCGGCTACCATAACGCGGAAGTCGATAAGCTGATTAACGCCGGCAACGCGGTGCTCGACATCGAACAGCGCAAGCCGATCTACCACCAGCTGTATAAAGTGCTGGCCGACGATCCGCCGGTGATCCTGCTCGGCTATCGCGAGATCCTTTCCGCCAGCAGCGCCCGCGTCAGCGGCTTTAAGCCGGATATCTACAACGGCCTGACCGGCAGCCTGCCGGATGTAAAAATCGTCAAATAAATCCCTGGCCGCCGGGTTAACCGGCGGCTGATGTGAGACCGTCATGAGAAATTTCATCCTGAGGCGCCTGCTGCAAACGCTGCCGATGCTGCTGCTGGCCTCCTTCATTATTTTTTTGCTGTTTGCCAAAACCCCTGGCGACTTTATCGATGGCAATATCACCCTGACCGCTGCCCGCGCCGCGGAGCTGAAGGCGATCTACGGCCTCGACCAGCCGCTGTTGACCCGCTACCTCCACTGGCTGGGACAGTTGCTGCGCGGTGATTTAGGCTTTTCGCTGCAGTATCAGATCCCGGTCAGCCAGTTGCTCAACCAGTACATCTGGAACTCTTTTCTGCTGGCCAGCGTCGCGCTGGTCTTTTACTGGGGCATCGGCCTGGCGGTGGGCGTGGTTTCTGCCCTGCGCCCTGGCTCCTGGTTTGATCATCTGGTGAGCGTCGCGGTGTTTGCCGCCATGTCGTTCCCCACCTTTTTCCTCTGCCTGCTGCTGATTAAATGGTTCGCCGTCGATCTCCACTGGCTGCCGGTAGGCGGGATGACCAATACCGGCAGCGACGAGAGCGGCTGGCAGTATGTGCTGCAGGTGGCTGCCCATCTGGCGCTGCCGGTGCTGGCGCTGGTGATGCTGCAGGCGGGCAGCCTGACGCGCTATGTGCGCGCCAGTATGCTCGACGTGGTGAAAATGGATTTTATCCGTACCGCCCGCGCCAAGGGGTTGCAGGAGCGCACGGTGATCCTCAAACATGCCCTGCGCAACACCCTGCTGCCGATTATCACCCTGCTGGGCTTCGAGCTGCCGGGGCTGTTCTCCGGGGCGATCATTACCGAAAAGGTATTCAACTGGCCGGGGGCGGGCCACATTCATATCGACTCGCTGGCCGCCCGCGACTATCCGGTACTGATGGGGTTTACCCTGTTTCTGGCGGTGCTGACGATAGTCGGGAATCTGCTCGCCGACGTGCTGTACGCCTGGGCCGATCCGCGTATTCGGGTGAGGTCATAATGATCCTGTCTTACTTAGCTTCCCGTCGCCGCCAGCGGCAGGCGGCTATCCCGGCGCTGGCGCACATTACCCCCTCTCCCTGGCGCCAGGGGTGGCGACAGCTGCGCCGTAACCGGCTGGCCATGTTCTGCCTGCTCCTGCTGGCGGTGATGGCGGTGTGGTGCGTGCTGGGGCCCGTCTGGTCGCCGTGGAGTGATGATGCCACCGACGCCCTGAGCATCAACCAGCCGCCCGGGGCGGAACACTGGCTGGGGACCGATTTCCTCGGTCGCGATGTCTACACCCGCCTGCTGCTGGCCGGGCGCATCTCGCTGATTATCGGCCTGCTGACCATGGTGATGTCGGTGTGCCTCGGCTACCTGCTCGGCGCCCTCTCGGGTTACGTCGGCGGGTTAACCGACAAACTGATCATGCGCGTGGCCGACCTGGTGATGACTATCCCTGGGTTACCGCTATTGATCGTCGCCGGGGCGATGCTTTCTGAGCTCGATTTTTCGCCGGACTCGCGCATTTATATGGTGGTGGTGATGCTCAGCCTGCTGGAGTGGCCCCGACTGGCGCGGCTGGTGCGCGGGCAATGTCTATCCCTGCGCGAACGCGATTTTATGCTGGCCACCCAGGTGCTGGGTCTGTCGGCGCGTCGCCGGCTGTTTGGCCACCTGCTGCCGAATACCATTCCGATTCTGGTGGTGATGGCGACCATGGCCGTCGCCAACGCCATTCTCAGTGAATCCGCGCTGAGCTATCTCGGCCTCGGCGTGGTGCCGCCGACGCCGTCGTGGGGCAATATGATGGATGCCGCTAACAGCCTGATCGATTTCCAGCGCCGCCCCTGGCTGTGGATGCCGCCGGGCATCGCCATCTTTATCACCGTGATCGCCATCAATGTGCTGGGCGATGGCCTGCGCGACGCCATGGATCCCAATATGAAACCGAGGCTGAAATGACCACGCCGTTAGTCTCCTTTAATCATCTCTCCGTCTCTTTCGCCGGCGAACGCTCTCGCGTGCGCGCGGTGCAGGAGGTCTCTTTCACCATTCAGGCCGGGCAAACCGTTGGCGTGGTGGGTGAATCCGGCTGCGGCAAAAGCGTCACCGCCATGGCGCTGATGGGCCTCCTGCCGCCGCAGACGGCGCGCATCGACGGCGGCGAGATCCGCTTCGCGGACCGCGATCTGCTGCGGCTGAAAGCCAGACAGATGGCCGATCTGCGCGGTCACCAGCTGGCAATGATTTTTCAGGAACCGATGTCGGCCCTCAACCCGGTGTTGACCATCGGGGAGCAGCTGTGCGAACCGCCGATCCGCCACCTCGGCGCCACGCCGAAAGCCGCCTGGCATCAGGCCATCCAGCTGTTAAGCGAGGTCGGCCTGGCGCGCGGGGACAGCCTGATGACCCGCTATCCTCACCAGCTTTCCGGCGGCATGCTGCAGCGGGTGATGATCGCCATGGCGCTGAGCTGTCGGCCCAAACTGCTGATCGCCGACGAACCCACCACCGCGCTCGACGTGACCGTGCAGGCGCAGATCCTACGCCTGCTGCGGGATCGGGCGCGGGCCAGCCAGATGGCGATGATGCTGATTACCCACGACCTGGGGGTGATCGCGCAGATGGCCGAGCAGGTGGTGGTGATGTATGCCGGACGAATTGTGGAACAAGGCGCCACCGCGGAAGTGCTACGGCATCCACAGCATCCCTACACGCGGGGGCTGATCGCCTCCCGACCGGTGCCCGGTGAGCGGCGTCGGCGGCTGTACTCAATTCCCGGCCAGGTGCCGGATCTGGCCGCCCTGCCGGCGGGCTGCGCCTTTGCCGGGCGCTGCGAGCGGGCGACGGCGCGCTGCCGGGAGGCGATTCCGCCGCTGCTCGGCGACCGCCAACGTGCCGCCTGCTTTTATAGCGAATTTGCGGAGGTGAAAGCATGAGCGAACGCTATGTCATTGAAGTGGATGGATTGAAAAAATATTTTCCGCTACGCGACGGCCTGTTTGGTCAGCAGACCGGCGAGCTTCGCGCGGTGGACGGCGTCAGCTTTAATATCCGTCCGGGCACCATTTTTGGCCTGGTGGGCGAGTCCGGCAGCGGTAAAACCACCGTCGGCCGGACCCTGCTTGGCCTGTACGAGAAGAGCGCCGGCAGCGTGAAATTTCACGGTCAGGAGCTGGCCGACCTGACCGCGCCTGCCCTGCGCGCTATCCGGCCCAGGATGCAGCTGGTGTTTCAGGACCCCTATAGCTCGCTGAACCCGCGGCTGCGTATTGGCGACGCGATTGGCGAAGCCATGCTGGAGCACAAACTGTGCGCCCGCAATGAGCTATATGACCGGGTAATCGACGTGATGAAGATCTGCGGCCTGGCGCCGGAACACTATGCCCGCTTCCCGCATCAGTTTTCCGGCGGCCAGCGTCAGCGGATCGGTATTGCCCGGGCGCTGATCCTCAACCCGGATTTTATCGTCGCCGATGAACCCATCTCGGCCCTTGATGTGTCGATTCAGGCGCAGATCATCAATTTGTTTTCCGACCTGCGCGACAACCGCGGGGTCACGTTTCTGTTTATCTCCCACGACCTCGGGGTGGTGGAGCATTTATGTGACGATGTGGCGGTGATGTATCTCGGGCAACTGGTGGAAAGCGCCAGCCGCGATGCGCTGTTCAACCGCCCCCTCCATCCCTACACCCGCGCCCTGCTGGCTGCGGTGCCGACCCTCGACCCGCACAGTGAACCGCAGGCGCTGGTGCAAGGCGAGATCCCGGATCCGGCCAATCCCCCCGCCGGCTGCCGCTTTTCATCCCGCTGCCCGCTGGCCAGCGAACGTTGCCGCAGAGAGCCTCCGGCGCTGCGCGAGGTGGCCCCGGGCCATCGGGTCGCCTGTCATTGGGTCGCATCCTGAGCGCGGTCAATGGGGTTATTTATTTCTAAACAACCGACCGATTGTGCGCGGCAGCGCCAGGATTTACTATCCGCCCCGTCTTGTGAGACGCGCGATAAATGAAGCGGAACATCTTTGTACTCTTTTGCCCAATGGCTTCGGGCATTTTTTCTCCACGCCCGGGAGCGATCCTCCCGGCAAGATATTTAGCGGGGCGCGGTCGCCCGTCTGTCAAAACGCAGCAATGGAATTGCTCGTCCGCGTCCCGCTACCCTTTTCCCGCCGCTAATTAAATAAGGGCAAAAAAATAAGACAACATGAGATTGCCTGGGGTATAGCTTTATCTTATTTTTTAAGCGTGTACTCCCTGTTAAGGTATCAACATCATGCTTAAGCGTCGCACTCTCAAAACAGCACTGGCGGCGGTTATTTCCCTTGCCGTCATGGCCGCGCCAGCGTATGCCAACCCGGGTAATGGCAATGGCAACGGCGGTGGGAATCACGGGAACAGTGGTAACCATGGCAATAGCGGCAATCATGGTAACAACGGTAACAGTGGCGACCATGGCAATAAAGGGCAAAATAAAGGCCAGTCCACTGAAGATCACGGCAAACGGAAAAACTACGGCAAGCCCGACCACGTCGACAGCGATATTAGCTTCTCACGGGCGCGCTCCCTTGCCGTGAACTACGGTCTGGTCGGCTATCAGGCGCTGCCGCCGGGTATCGCCAAAAATGTCGCCCGCGGCAAACCACTCCCTCCGGGGATCGCCAAAAAGACCCTGCCAGCTTCTATGATTAACGACCTGCCCTATTATCCGGGCTATGAATGGCGGGCGGTCGGCGATGATCTGGTGCTGGTGGCCCTGAGCACCGCGATCGTCACCGCCGTGATTAACGGTGTGTTTGACTAAATCATCTGCTTATTGAAAAGCCTCGCCTCGGCGAGGCTTTTTTGTGCCTGATGCCGGTGAGTGACGGCTCACCGGCATAACCAGTATGATAACGGTTCAACCAACCCGGGACCGACTATGGACAAAGACACAGTAGTAACGCTGTTGAAATACAAGCGCTGGATTGACCTTGCCACCTTACAGGCGATCCGCGCGATTGACGGAACGGTACATGGCGAAAAGCGTCACCTGACCATCAGGCTGATGAACCATATCCATGTCGTTGATATGATTTTCCGGGCGAACCTGCGCGGCAGGCCGCACGGCTACACCGCGCTGAATACCCCTGAGACGCCAACCGTTGATGAGCTGGAAACGGCCATGACCGCCTGTACGGACGAATACATTCAGTACGTCAGCGCCATGACCCCCGCCGATTTCCACGAACGTATCGCCTTCAAATTTGTCGACGGCGGCGACGGCAATATGACCGCGATGGAGATGCTGAACCACATGCTCTTTCACGGCGCCTATCACCGCGGCGCGGTGGGCTGGATGATTGGCGAATGCGGCGGCGTGCCGCCGAAAGAGGTGCTGACCGTTTTCCTGCGCGACCATCATTCCTGACCGAGCGAAACCATTCACCGTCGATTACGCGGAGAATCAGCAGGAGCTCTGCCTGATGTCGAGTATGGGTTTTCTGGTACAGGGCGCTAAGGTGGGTTCTGATCGTGGCGATAGATACGCCCAGATGTAAGGCTATCAAGGGGGTTCAGGATCCACTGTCGCGGGTTTGGATAGCGCCCCCCTTCCGGCATAACGTCAGCCAGATCGTCAGGGCGCACAGCAGGGTGACGACCGCCAGCCCGCTAAACAGTAGCGTATAAGCAGAGTCATAGCTCTCGCGCAGCACCCGGAGGGAAAAATCAGGCAAAAGCGCAGCCGCCTGCGGCATATTGCCGGCCCCCAGCCAGCCTGCGGCGCGGTGAATCACCTCGGGGGCATACCCGTGAACGCGACTCTGCAGGGTCAGGGTATTGCTTGCCGTTAATACCGCGGAGACGACCGCCAGGGCGATCCCCTCGCCGGCAACGCGTACGGTGTTGAACAGGCCTGCCGCCATACCGGCTTTGGCGACCGGCACAGCGGATATCGCCATGCCATCCATCAGTCCCCAGGGAAGCGCCGCCCCCGCCCCACAGAGGATCAGCGCCAGCACCAGTTGCGGGAGGTGGTTACTGTGAAAAGCATCGCCCAGCAACAACAACCCGACGGAGGCCATCATCAGTCCCGCCGTGGACACCTGCCCCGGTGAAAACCAGCGGGTGAGCAGGGCCGCAACGGATGGGAAAACCAGCATCGGCGTGGTCAGCGCCATCAGATACAGTGCGCTCTGCGACTCACTCATCCCCTCTCCGCCCATAAAATGCAGTGGAACAATAATCAGCAGGACCACGTAGCAACAGCAGGTGGCGACAGGCAACAACAGTACGCCGACAAAACGCGGATGACGCAGCAGGGAGAGTTCCAGCACCGGGTTGTTCACCCTCCGGCAGCGTACGACAAAGGCCACGAACAGCCCCCCCGACGCGATGAGCAAGGCCAGCGTGGTCAGGGATAAAAAACCGCGGGCCGGAATGACCATAAGCGATGCAGTAAACAGCATCAGGGCCAGCGTAAACAGGGTTAAGCCCAGGTTGTCGGGTGTCCGCGGCTCGCTTTTTTCTGTCGCAGGCAGAGATACCAGGCCTATAAGCAGAACCCCTGCCGAGAGCAGCGCAAACAGGGCGTATACGCCGCGCCAACCCACCGCGTCGATCATGAAGCCGATCAGCAGCGGACCGAACGCCAGACCAATGCCGAACACCGTGCCGAGGATGCTGAATGCCCTGGTCCGCTGGGCGCCATCATACAGCTGGGCCAGCGCCGCACTGCCGCTGGCTAAAATCATCGCCGCGGCCAGGCCCTGCAGCGCCCTCAACACGCCTGACAGGAAGAGATTGTGCGTCAGACAAAACAGCAGGCTGCTCAGGCAAAACAGCGCGGCGCCGGCGATAAAAATACGTTTTCTGTCGATGGCATCCGCCGTCACCCCTGCGGCCAGCAAAAAGCTGCCGAAAGTCAGCATAAAGCCATTGGTCAGCCACGACAGCGCAGCGGGAGAGCCGCCCAGCGACTGCTGTATCGCGGGGGTGGTCATGACGCCGCCGGTAAAACTTAACGGCAGCAGCAAGGCCGCCATAAAGACAGAAAGCGCGGCCAGGGCGCTGGCGTATCGGGAAGGTGTTCTGGCGGTGAGTAACATCGGGCGGCCCTCATCAGTCGGCAAGAAAGAATAAACTGTCGCCATCCTATTGCGGATGTTAATGCCGATAAATAGACTGAAAATATCTTCTTAAAAGACATAAGGTTTATAATCAATGGACAGCCTCACCTCGCTGACGTCCTTTGTCCGCACCGCCGAAACGCTAAGCTTTGTTCAGGCCGCCAGGCTGCTGGGCATATCTGCCTCGGCGGTGGGTAAGAATGTCGCCCGGCTTGAGCATAAACTGGGGGTCCGGCTGTTCAACCGCAGCACCAGAAACGTCAGCCTGACGGCGGAGGGGGCCGCATTTCTGACCCGCTGTCAGAGTATCCTGGAGCTGATCCAGGAGGCCGAGTCAGAGCTGACCAGCAGTCTCTCACAGCCCACCGGCAAACTGAGGATTTCACTGCCTGTCATTGGCTACCGCCTGTTACTCCCCGCCCTCACCGCCTTTAGCCGTCTTTATCCGCAGGTTGAACTGGATCTCGACTTTAGCGACCGGCTGGTCAATCTGATCGATGAGGGAGTTGATGTTGCTATCCGCAGCGGTGAATTAGCGGACTCCCGCTTGATCGCCAGAACGCTGGGAGGCTTTCGTTTTGTGCTCTGTGCCAGCCCGGCCTATCTGGCGGAATACGGCGTTCCCGGCTCACCAGCGGAATTGGCGGCGCACAAGTGCATTTTTTTCCGCTTCCCCGCGACGGGGCTGATCCAGCCCTGGGAACTGCGCGGTATGCGACTGACGGCAGATTTCAGGGCCGCTGCCGTGATGACGGTCAATAACATTGAGGCCGCCATTCGCTTAAGCGCGGCGGGGATGGGCATCGCTTATGTGCCTGATTTTGTCGTGCGCGAGGCAATGGATGAGGGACAACTGCAGGAGGTGTTGCCCGGCTGTTGCGTCAAGGATGGGCATTTCTCGGTCCTGTGGCCCGCCAGCCGCTACCTGTCACCAAGAATACGCTGTTTTATCGATTTTATAGCTGCGGCGGAGATACCTTTGTCTCCCGCATCGGCAAGCCCTACCACCTGAAAAGCCCAACGCCAGATATCCTGCCGCCCGGCCAGCGAAAGCCGGCGGCAGGTATACCATTCAAGAGCGCATCTTACCCTTTGGCGAAATTGGCCTGGATCCGCTGCTGCAGATAATCCTCGGCGCTGATGGGCGGGTACTTCCTCTGCGGCCCGAGGATCTCGACATCTTTATTGGCCTGGCAGAAAAACGCCAGGCTGTAGCGCGGCCCCTGATATTCGTGGGGCAGCGGGTTTCTCACCCGGTGGAAGTTAGACGGCAGCTGGTCGTCGCTCCAGCGCATCAGCATATCGCCGATATTACAGGTGATCACCTCCTCGCGCGGCTCAATGCTGGTCCACTGCTGGCTTTCGCGGTCTTTACCGGGACAAACCTGCAGGCCGCCCTGGCCGGGGCGCTGGAACAGCAGCGTCAGACAGTCAAAATCGGTGTGCGCGCCGGCCCGCCACATCCCCTGCTGCGACTGCTCGGTTGCATAGTAATGCAGCATGCGCAAGGTGCTCTGATAGGTGTCACGCTGCGGATCGTGCGCGGTGGTGAAAAACGATTCCGGAAAACCGAGCTTCAAAGCAAAGCAGGAGAGGATCTTCATCCCTAGCTGCCAGCACTGCGATTCAAACCCGAGCATCGTCTGCCGGAAGCCTGGCAACTCCCGATCGCTGGGCCAGCGCCCGGCCATCAGCGGCCGGGTGATCTGATACGACTCTTTTTGATCCGGGGGGCGGGTCGACGGCCGAACCTGCGCTTTGCTTTCCCAGCCGGCGTTGCCGGCTAGCGGATACTGGCGCTTCACCTCGTCGGGCAGGTCGAAAAACGCCTCGGTCATGCTGAACGCCTGGCGGATATCCGCCAGCGGAATACCGTGATGGCTGACCTGGAAGAAGCCAATCTCTACCGCCGCCTCCCACAGTTGTTCGGCAATGTCATTTTTTCTTGCGGCAAAGTTCGACAGGTCGATACAGCGCACTTCGCGGGCGAAGGTCTCTTCGCCCTCGGCGCCCATCAGCGCCTCTTTTTCCAGTTCCTGTAAGGCATAGCGTTGATTCTGGGTGGTTGCGTTCATCGTCATTATCCTGTTATCAGTTAAACAGCGGCGCGCTGTTGGAGGGTACGGACGGCCGCCAGCGCGTCGTGGCGCATCGCGTCAAGGTCGAGACCGGGAATGGCGTCGTCTTCCACGATGGGGCGGCCATTGAGCAGCAGCGCCTTTAGCGCGGCGCGCCCACCGCAGGCCACCGGCCCAATGGCCATATCGTGCAGGCCGAAGTAGCGCGGATCGTCCAGCCGGTAAATGGCAAGGTCCGCCTGCATGCCGACCTGCAGGGTGCCGCTCTGCGCTAAGCCGAGGATCTGCGCCCCTCCGGCGCTGCCCCAGCGCACTACATCCTCCACCGTGGCCGCATCGGCCCCACCCTCAAAGGTGCCCCCGGCGTAGCGCGGCTGCGCCAGCATCCCCTTGCGCGCGCGCTGCAGCAGCCATGCGGCATGGGCTTCGCTTTGCATATCCGCCGCTTCATTCGAGGCGGCGCCGTCCACCCCCAGCGAGACCGGGACCCCGGCCTGCTCTAACGCCAGCAGATCGGCGATGCCGCTGCCCAGCCGGCCGTTGCTTTGCGGGCAGTGGGCGATGCCGGTTCCGGTACGGCCCAGCAGGGCAATCTCCTCCGGCAGCAGCTTCACCAGATGGGCAAACCACACGTCATTTCCCAGCCAGTCGTGTTCCGCGCAGAACTGCACCGGCGTCATGGCGAATTTCTGCCGCGCGGCGTCGAGATAATCGACGGTTTCCGATAAATGGCTGTGCAACCGGATCCCCAGCTGGCGGGCCAGCTTTGCCATCTCCCGCAGCTGGGCGCCCGGCGCGGAGTGCAGGACGGTAGTGGGCGCCATCACCACCCGGCGCAGAGACTCGGGCCGGGGGTCGTGATAGCGGCTGACCAGCCGTTCGACATCCGCCATATAGCCGTCGAAGGTTTCCGGACGCAGCGCCACCGGCAGATCCTGTTCCACCGCCCGGCCCTGGGTCGCCCCACCCCGGCACAGGACGATGCGCATCCCCAGCGCTTCCCCTTCGCTGAAGACAATCTCCGAGGTATCGAAAGGCATATCCGGCCAGTACAGGTAGTTGTGATCCGCCACGCTGGCGCAGCCCGAGCGCAGAAGCTCCACCAGGCCAATGCGCACCGCCAGACGAAAGGTATGTTCATCGAAAGCCGCGCGAAAGCGGTACGGCGTGGCGCTCAGCCAGGCCGTCAGGCTCTGGTTCAGCCCCTGCGGCTCGCCCTTCAGCAGCGACTGAAAAAGATGGTGGTGCGTGTTCACCCACGCCGGATAGATCACGCAGTCGCGGGCATCGATCTGTCGCTCTTCCGGCAGCGGCGTCAGGCTGCCGATGGCGGCAATCTTGCCGTCGCGGATGCGAATATCCGGCCCGGCCAGCCGCGCCGCCTCTCCGGGCAGACCGCTGAGGATGGCATGGGCATTTTTAATCATTAATGACATGGCGTCGCTCCTCAGGGTTTAACCTGCATGGCCTGAACAAATTCGGTGGTGTAGGCCTGTTTCCAGTCGGTAGCCGCCGCCAGCAGACCGGCGCTGACCATAAAGTCGCGGGTCTTCTGCCAGCGCGCGTCGGTCATCGTCCCCCAGCCCTGGCTGGCGGCATCCCCGCCGTCGATCAGGTGATGCTCACGGATCTGGGTCACGCCCCAGGCGAGCAGATCGTCGGTCATTTTCGGGTTGTCCTGCTTAATCAACGCATTTCCCGGCGCCGGATTGTTGAGGTAACTCACCCAACCCTCCATTGAGGCGCGCACAAACTTCGCCATCGCCGCTTTACGCTCGGCGATGGTATCCGGGCGGGCGATAAGGATGCCGCCGTAGGGGGGATAGCCGTGTTCGGAAAAGAGGAAGAAGTTCGCCTTCACTCCGGCCTTCTGCACCTGGAACACCTCGGAGCTGACATAGGCCTGCTGGGCGACAGCGTCATCGACGACAAAGGGTTGAATATTGAAGGTATAGGGGCGAACCTGCGCGTCGCTCAGCTGGTATTGCGCCTTCAGCCACGGCCACCACGTCGCCTGACCGGAGCTGGAGACCAGCAGGGTTTTGTCTTTCAGCCCCTGCAGGGAGGTGACATCGGCATGGGTCAGCAGCCCCTGGGGATCGTACTGAAAGGGCGCGGCAATGGCCTTTGCCTGGAAGCCGCGCTGAATGCCTTCCAGCAGCTGCAGGTCGTAACCGATGATCACATCGGCCCGCTTCGACAACAGCAACTGCATGCCGTTGACCTGCGGTCCGCCGGAGCGGATCTCGACGTCGAGACCATATTTTTGTACAGCCCGGTGGCCTGAGCCTGATAATAACCCCCCTGCTCCGCCTGGGCGTACCAGGAGGTCAGCAGAACGATTTTCTCCTCGGCCTGAACGGCCAGCGAGACACTGCCGAGAGCCATCAGGCCCAGCCAGCGTATGCCCCGGGGAAGGCGTGCGCCTGTTTTCATATCCCTCTCCTCTTTACGCCGGGAGGGGGAGCGAGCGAATGTGGCTCAGCCTCCCATCCCGGTCAACATTGAACCGCGACATGGTGACTGAGCAATGTCCCGTATGGATAACCCGTACTGACCGCTTCTACTCACACTCAGCTATACAAAAACAATGCCAGATTTTATCGCCCGCGAGCGGCCGCGAGAAATCGCCTGCGCCGCCCCCCTTGGGCATGCAACCTTTGATTCATGCCCACAAGAAACGCACCATAATGGTGCGCTAATGAATGATTTTAGTGCCTGCCCGACATTTCACAGCTGGCTGAAGAGCATCTCCAGCTGGTTCAGCATCATCGAGGCGGCAAGGGAAAGCTGGCGGGCGGGCGAGACGCACAGCGCCAGGGTGAAAGGCTTAAGCTGCGGATCGGTTAGCGGCACAAACGCCAACTGGCCGGACTCAATCTCATCGAGAATATCCAGCCGGCACAGAATGCCGATGCCCATCTGCTCTTTGATCAGGGTGCGGATCATGTGAATGTTATTCGATACCGCCACCTCCTTTACCTCGTTGCCGCTGATGTTCACCAGCGCCTCCACCGGCTCGCTGATCATCAATGGGGCGGACGGCAGGATAAAGGGGTAGTCGAGGCACTGACTAAAGCGCACCGCGCTGCGGCTGGCCAGCGGATGGCCGGTGGGCACCACAATCCCCATATTCATCTCGGCAAACGCCCGCACCTGCAGTTCACGAGAGGTCTGGGGATTGAGCATGATGCCGAAATCCGCCTCGCCGGAGATCAGCGCCTGCTGGATGTGGATATTGTTGATGGTGGTCAATGTAAAAGAGATGTTGGGATAATGTTTATGCACCTCTTTGAGCATCGTCGAAAAGAAATGCCGGTTAATGGCATCGATGGTGGCGATGCGCACATGCCCCCGCCGCAACCCGCGCAGATCGTCCAGCTGCTCACAGACCCGGGTAAAGTCCTTTTTCCAGTTATTGGCCGCGTGCAGGAGCAGCTCCCCGGCGGCGGTCAGCCTCAGCCCGGTGGGATGGCGCTCGAAGAGCGGCATCGCCAGCTCCTGTTCCACGCGCAAAATCTGACGGTCGATGGAAGACGCCGACACATGCAGCGCCTCTGACGCTTTACGAAACGATCCCTGACGGGCCACTTCGGTGAAATAGAGCAGAAATCGGGAGAAGGCAAACATGGTTTGGGTGCTCTCTTTTTTGCAACGGGTTGTGCGAATCAAAGCTCTGGACGCAACAGTTTTATCACAATACCGTAGCATTCATAGCGGAGAAACGATCGTTTCACCCATTTTCTTGCACGCCGGACAGTTCACCGCGAAGGGGAGTTATCTCTTCGCCGCCCCTGGCCGCCCTGCAGACAGCGGAGTGAGGGAGAGTAAACGGTAATGCACAGCCACGATCTTATTTCGGTCTCGGTCGGGGAAATACGCCCCAATGGACAGGGAAATCTATCATTAATATTGCAGGCGGCGGCCGGGGAAATATTACCGGCCTACTCCGCCGGGGCGCATATCGATATTATTATTCCCGGCGTCGGTCCGCGGCAGTATTCCCTGTGCGGCACGCCTGACCGCAGTAATACTTATGAAATTTGCGTCAGGCTGACTGATGCTTCCACCGGCGGCTCACGCTATTTGCACCAGCAGCTCAAAGCCGGCGATCGGCTCGCCATTTCGCCGCCGCGCAACCATTTTCCCCTGCCGCAGGCCGGGCGCTACCTGCTGTTTGCCGGCGGTATCGGCATCACGCCTTTGCTGGCGATGGCTGAAGCGATTGCCGCCAGAAAGGGGGCGCTGGAGCTGCATTATTATGTCGCCAGTTCGCGCCAGACCGCCTTCTCCCCGCGCCTGAACCAGCTGACTGCGAACGGCACGGTGGCCATTCACTGCAGCGAGGAAGGCGCGTCGCTTCGCCAGCGGGTCCCCGAATGCTTAACTGTGCCCCACCCTGATACCGCAGTAATAGCCTGCGGCCCGGAGGGTTTTATTCAGAGACTGCGGTCGGTCATGGAGGAATATCGCTGGTCGCCGTCGCAGTTCGTATTCGAGCGTTTTACTCCCGCGGCGGAAAATAATACTGCGGCGAAAAATGCGTTTTATATTGAGCTGGCCTCCAGCGGGCAGCGCCTGCAGGTGGCCGCGGATCAAACCATTGCTCAGGTATTACAGCACGCCGGGGTGGAGGTAATGCTCTCCTGCGAACAGGGAATGTGCGGCTCCTGTATTACCGGGGTCCTCGACGGGATCCCCGAGCACCGGGACAGCGTGCTGACGGCGGAAGAGAAAGCTGGCAACGACCAGATCACGCTCTGCTGTTCGCGGGCGAAATCCCCGCTTCTGGTTTTGGATCTGTGAGGAGACTGACGATGACGCTCCCCTCCTCTTGCGCGCCGCTCACCGGTATCAGCCGCGCCCGACTCCCGGCCTGGGCGCTGCCCGACGGCTGGCCGACGCAGGCCAACGGTGAACCGCTGCTGGCGGACCTGGCCTTTCGCGACGGCCGGATCGCCGCACTGACCCCAACCGACCAGCCGACTCCCGGCCTGTGGGACCTGGCGGGAGCCCTGACGCTCCCCGGCCTGGTGGAACCCCATGCCCATCTGGACAAGACATTCACTATTGAACGCTGCCGTCCAGCGCAGGCCGGGCTGCTGCCGGCGATCCACGCCATGCATGAGGATCGCCGACACTGGTCCAGGGCGGATATTCAACGCCGAGCGTCCACCGCGCTGGCCCGGGCGGCAGCGAATGGCGTGACCCATTTGCGCAGCCATGTCGACTGGTTTACCGCCGACGCGCCGGACGCCTGGCAGGAGATCGCCCGCCTCGATACCGTCGGCCTCACCCTGGAGCGGGTGGCGCTGGTCCCGCTGCCCCTGTTTCGCGAGCTGGCGCAAGCGGAGGCCATCGCCCGGACGGTCGCCAACAGCGGAGAGCGCTGCCTGCTGGGCGGCTTCATCCACTCCTCCAACTGGGACGCCACCGCCATGGAAAATCTGCTGTACAGCGCGGCCCGCTGGGATCTGGATCTGGATTTGCATATTGATGAGGAGCTCAGCGAAGTGTCTCAGGGGCTGACCTGGCTGGCGGATCATCTCTCCCGCCACCCTTTTCCCGGGCATATCTGCTGCAGCCACGGCTGCGCACTGGCCGCCGGCAGCGACGAACAGGCGGCGCCGATCCTGCGCCAGCTGGCGGCGCACGGCGTCACCCTTATCGCTCTGCCGATGACCAACCTGCTGCTGCAGGATGCGACGTTCGGCCGCACGCCGCGCCAGCGGGGGATCACCCTGCTGCACGAGGCGCAGGCCGCCGGCGTGGCCACCCTGCTCGGCTGCGACAACGTGCAGGATGCCTTCTGCCCGGCGGGGAGCTATGACCCGCTGGACACCCTGGCCTGCGGTCTGTTCAGCGCTCAGCTCAGCGACCTGTTCGACCGGCAGTCGCGGCTGATCTGCGATCGCGCGGCGCTAACCGGTTCGCCGGCAGACGCGGCGCCTTTTGCCGTCGGGGCGGCGGCCAGCGTAGTGATTTTCCCGGGTAGCGACCGTTTTACCTGGCCTTTAAACAGCGCCGCCCGTCTGGTGGTTAACCACGGCAGGTTAACCCACCGGCGCGTGTGGCAGGAGGAGATGGCACATGAGTCTTGAAGCAGGCGCCGGGGCGCCGCTGGCGCGGTATGCCGCCTGGCGCAGAGCCGGCGATTTTATCTTTCTCTCCGGCATTATTCCGGTCAATCCCCTGACCGGCACCATCGTCAACGGCTTTCAGGATGTGCCTGAGCCGGTGCGGGAGCTGCTGGGGGCGACCGGCGAATTTTCGACCGATGCGAAACAGGGCCCGATCCTCGCCCAGAGCTGGTACGTCCTGGAGAGCATCCGCCGCACCGTGGCGTCCGCGGGAGGGCAGATGAGCGACGTTATCAAGCTGGTGCAGTACTTTCGCAACCTTGACCATTTTCCCTATTACAGCCGGGTCAGGAAGCTGTTTTACCCCGACCAGCCGCCCGTTTCCACCGTGGTGCAGGTCAGCGAAATGCTGCCCGACGCCACGGTACTGATTGAAGTCGAAGCGACCGTCTGGTTACCCCCGTCATTTAACTCCGAGGCACCGCGATGATTAACGGTTACATTCCTGCCGCGCGCTTTCTTCCTTTTCTGAGCTGGACGGACGTGGCCGCCCTGCCGGATAAAAGCAATACGGTTATCGTCCTCCCCACCGGGGCGATCGAACAGCACGGCCCGCATCTGCCCTGCTCGGTGGACAGCGTGATATCTTCCGGCGTGGCGGGCCATGCCCTCGCCAGGCTGCCGGCGACGATCCCGGCCTACGCCATTCCGCCGATCGTCTACGGTAAGTCCGAGGAGCATCTGCATTTTCCCGGCACCCTGACCCTTAGCGGCGATACGCTGCTGCATACCCTGCTGGAGATCGCCGAATCTCTCTATCGGGCCGGTTTTCGCAAGCTGCTGATGATCAACGGCCACGGCGGCCAGCCGCAGATCCTGCAGATCGCCTGCCGGGAAATGCGCCTGCGCCACGGGGATTTCATCGCCATCCCCCACGACGTGTTCAACGTGCCCAACTGCGAAAAACAGTTTCTCAGCCCGCATGAACAGCGGATGGCGATGCACGCCGGGCATAGCGAAACGGCGCTGATGCTGGCGCTGGCGCCGGAGTGCGTCCATATGGAACGGGCCGGCGCTAATTTCCCCCCGGAATTCCCCTGCCCGACCCTGTCGAAAGGCCGCCCGGCGGCGGCGTGGGCGTCGTATGACTTTGGCCCCAGCGGGGTGATTGGCGACCCGACCCCGGCGACGCGGGAGCAAGGCGAAGGGCTTCTCGACTCCCTCGCCGCCAGCTGGGCGCAGGCGATCATCGAGATCCACCGCATGGCCTGGGTCGAACGTCGCGAACCGACCTGGGGCAAACAGCACTGGCACGGCTTTGTGCAGTCCCTACCACCTTCTTTCGCTGCTGAATCCAGGGAGCCCTGATGAATACCAGATTGACGCCCGTTTTTACCCTGCTGACCGTGGCCGCCCTCGCGACCTCAGCCTCCTGCTTCGCGGCGGAGAAGTTTACCTTTCTCACCAACTGGTATGCCCAGGCCGAACACGGCGGGTTTTACCAGGCCCAGGCCACCGGGCTGTATCAACACGCCGGTCTCGATGTCGAAATTAAAATGGGCGGCCCGCAGGCCAACGTCATGCAGCTGATGGCGGCCGGTCAGGCGGACTGCACCCTTGGCGACAACGGCCAGGCGCTGGAGACCTGGCAGGCCGGGGTGCACGCGGTGACCGTCGCCACCGTGTTCCAGCACTCGCCGACGGTGTTTATCACCCATGACAAGGTGGAGAACCCGGCGGAACTTAAAGACAAAACCTTCCTGCTCGCCACCGAGGCCTCTACCTCCTTCTGGCCGTGGGCGAAAAGCGAGCTGGGTCTGGCTGGTAGCAAAGTGCGCCCCTATACCTTTAACGTTCAGCCGTTCCTCGCCGATAAAAACCTGGTGCAGCAGGGCTACGTGACCTCCGAGCCGTTCTCCGTCGCCAAAGGCGGGCAGCCGTTCTATGTCTATCCGCTCAGCGACTGGGGCTACCCGCCCTACGGCAACTCGATTATCTGTATGGCCGACACCATCCGCAAACGTCCGGCGGCGGTGGCGGCCTTCGTCAAAGCCTCCATGGAAGGCTGGAAAAGCTACCTGCAGGATCCCGCCCCCGGCAACAGCCTGATCGGCAAAGCGAATCCGCAGATGGGCGCCGAGCAGATCGCCTTTGGCATTGCCCAGATGAAGCAGTACCAGCTGGTGACCGGCGGCGATGCTAAGACCGGCGGCATCGGCATCATCACCGAGCCGCGGCTGAAAAAAACCTGGGACATGCTAGTGAAAAACAAACTGATCGACGCCAGCAAGGTGCCGTTTGAGCAGACTTACACCCTGGAGATGGTCAAAGACGCCGGAGTGATGCCATGAATACCGCCCCGAAACTGACCGTGATGAGCGATACCCGCTTTATGCCTGCCGCTGCCACCCCGGCCATCGAGGTGCTGTCGGCGGAGAAAATCTACAGCAACGGCACCCGGGCGCTGCTGCCCGTCAACCTGACCATCAATCAGGGGGAGTTTATTACCCTGCTCGGCCCGTCCGGCTGCGGTAAAAGCACCCTGCTGAAGATGGTCGCCGGCCTGGTGGAGCCCAGCGACGGCAAGCTGATGCTGTGGCGGCGCGACAGTCGGGAAAAGGCCCAGCATCCGCTGTCGTTCGTCTTCCAGGAAGCCACCCTGATGCCGTGGAGCAGCGTGCGCAATAACGTCAGGCTGCCGCTGGATCTGGCCGGCGTGCCGCGGGCGGAGGGCAATACCCGGGTGAATGAAGTCCTTGAGCTGGTGGGCCTCGGCAAGTTCGCCGACGTCCTGCCGCGCGAACTCTCCGGCGGCATGCAAATGCGCGTCTCCATCGCCCGCGGCCTGGTCACCCGCCCAAAGCTGCTGCTGATGGATGAGCCCTTCGGCGCGCTGGATGAAATTACGCGTAACAAACTCGACAGCGACCTGCTGCGTCTCTGGCAGGAGCAGAACCTGACGGTAGTGTTCGTCACCCACTCGATCCACGAAGCGGTGTTTCTCTCCCAGCGGGTGATCATGATGGCGGCCCGTCCCGGACGGGTGGTCGAAGATATCCCCATCCGCGAGCCGTTCCCGCGCAGCGAGGCGTTCCGCGTCAGCCCGGCCTTTTCCCTATATGCCCGTCAGCTGCAGGACAGTCTGTTACAGGCCAGCCAGTCTGGTATGGAGCCATAATATGAAAACCACAACCGCAACGCCGTGGATCCAGCATCCGCGTTTTCTCAAAATTCTCTATCCGACCCTCGTCGCGGTGGCGATGGTGCTCCTGTGGCAGGGCGCGGTGAGCTATTTCCGTATCCCGGCCTTTCTGGTGCCGTCGCCGCTGGTGATGCTGGAAAGCCTGTGGACGCATCTCACGCCGCTGCTGCTGGCGCTGCTGTTCACCCTCAAGATCACCCTGATCTCGTTTCTGCTGTCGATTGTCATCGGCGCCGCGGTGGCGTTTATCCTGGTGCAGAACCGCTTTGTGGAAACCGCCCTGTTTCCCTACATCGTGTTTTTGCAGGTGACGCCGATCGTCGCCATCGCCCCGCTGATCATCATCTGGGTGAAAGATGCCACGCTCTCGCTGGTGGTGTGCGCCACCCTGATGGCGGTGTTTCCCATCATCTCCAATACCACTCAGGGACTGCGCAGCGTCTCCCCCGGCCTGCTGAGCTATTTTCGCCTCAATCACGCCAGCCGCTGGCAAACGCTGGTGCGGCTGCGTATCCCCTCGGCGCTGCCCTATTTCTTCGGCGCGCTGCGTATTTCCAGTGGGCTGTCGCTGATTGGCGCGGTGGTGGCGGAGTTTGTCGCCGGGACCGGCGGGACCAATACCGGGCTGGCCTATCAGATCCTACAGGCCGGCTACCAGCTGGATATCCCGCTGATGTTTGCCGCGCTGCTGCTGATCTCTCTCGCCGGTATCGCGCTGTTTGGCGTGATGTCCTGGGTCTCGCGCCGGGCGCTCAGCGCCTGGCATGAAAGCGAAGCCGTGCAATCTCATTAATATTTTGCTGACGAACAGGAAAAAGAATGATGACTGATGAACAGCGTCAACACGCGGTCGCGGCGATCCAGCAGGCACTCCCGGCGCTGGAGTGGACCTTACAGCCGGCGAAGATCAAACGGCTCTCCCGCGATTTTCACTGGTTCAGTCCGCTACTCACCGAGCAACTGGCGGGGAAACAGGCGGACGCGGTGGTTCGCCCGCGCGACGAAGAGGAGCTGCGCCAGCTGGTCTGCGCCTGCGCGCAGCACCAGCTGCCGCTGACCCTGCGCGGCAGCGCCACCGGCAACTACGGACAGCTGGTCCCCCTCGAAGGCGGGCTGCTGGTGGATATGACCGGGCTCAACCAGATCGTCGCCCTCGGCAACGGCACAGTGAGGGCCCAGGCCGGCATTCGCCTGGCGGACATCGAAACCGCCGCCCGCCCGACGGGCTGGGAGCTGCGCTGTATGCCATCGACCTATCGACTGGCGAGCCTGGGCGGTCTCTACGGCGGCGGGTTCGGCGGTATCGGCTCCATCAACTATGGGCCGCTGGCGGCGCCCGGCAATGTGCTCAGCGTCAAAGTGATGACCGTCGAGCCGGTCCCCCGCGTGCTGACCGTCCCGGCTCCCGAAGCGCTGCTGCTGCATCACGCCTACGGCACCAACGGCATTATCCTGGAGGTTGAGCTGGCGCTGGCGCCTGCGCACCAGTGGATTGAACGTCTGGACGTGTTTGACGATTTCGCCGATGCGCTGAACTATGCCAACGCCTGCGTCCGCTCGCCGGGGCTGGTGAAGCGCCAGGTGGCGCTGCTGGCCACGCCGATCGCTGACTATTTTAGCCACCTCAACGATCGTTACCGCGCCGGGCAGCATGCGGTTATCAGCCTGATCGCCGAGGAGAGCGAAGGACTCTGCGCCAGCCTGTTACCGCGCCATCGCGGGAGCAACGCCATCCGGCAGGCCAGCGAGGAGGCCCGGACGCGCAACGGCTCGTTAATGGAATACTGCTGGAACCACACCACCCTGCATGCGCTCAAGGTGGACAATACGCTGACCTATCTGCAGACGGCGTTTGATCCGCTGCGCTATCCGCAGCAAATTTTACAGATGGAGCAGCACTTCGCCGGGGAGGTGATGTCCCATATTGAATTCCTGCGCGATATCGAGGGCAATCTCACCGCCAGCGGTCTGCAGCTGGTGCGCTATACCACGCCCGAACGTCTTAACGCCATCATGCAGATATTTCGCGACAACGACGTCAAGATTAACAACCCCCACGTGCTGCAGGTTGAGGACGGCAAACAGGGCGTGATTCGTCCCGACGTCGTGGCGGTGAAACAGTCTCTCGACCCGGCGGGATTGCTTAACCCCGGCAAGCTGCGCGGCTGGGCGCTGCGCGACCAGCTGGAACTCGACAGCAACCCGCTGACGCGGGCCACCCGCGAAAGCCCCACGACCTGATGGTCCCCGGTCCGGTTGGGCGCTAACGGGTCGCTGGCCCGTTGCCGCCCAACCTCATCCTGCGCCGGACAGTCCCGCCATATGGACGATAAGCCCTACTGCGGCGGCGGCGGCCAGTACCCAGGTCAGCTTCCACTTATAACGAAACAGCAGCCCGGCGGCGCCCAGGGCTATGGCTGCGGACCACGGGTCGAAACCGGATGGTCCCCAGACGCTATGCCAGATAAAAAACAGCGCCAGATTCAGGATAACGCCCACCACCGCGGCGGTGATGGCGGTCAACGGCGCGGTAAATCCCACCTTATTATGGGTCGTTTCAATAAACGGCCCGCCGGCGAGAATAAAGATAAACGAGGGTAAAAAAGTAAACCATGTCACCAGGCACGCCGCCGCAATGCCCCCCAGCAGCACATCATCGACGCCCAACACCGCTTTGGTGTAGCCGCCGACAAACCCGACAAAGGTCACCACCATGATCAACGGTCCGGGGGTCGACTCCCCAAGGGCGAGGCCATCCATCATCTGCCCTGCCGTCAGCCAGCCATAGTGGGTCACCGCCCCCTGGTAAACATAAGGTAGGACGGCATATGCCCCGCCAAAGGTCATCAGCGCGGCTTTGGTAAAGAACCAGCTCATCTGGGTCAGCGGATGCGCCCAGCCCAGCATTAGCGTCAGGGCGGCCATCGGCACCAGCCACAGCAGCATCCCGGCGATCAGCACCTGAGAGGTGCGCCGCCAGCTGAAAATGGCATGGGCCGGGATCGGCGTCGTGTCATCAATGATGGCGGCTCCGCCAGGGTGACTCTGCGCACGGTGGGCGTCGGCTTTGCCGAATATCGTCGGCGCCAGCCGTCCGCCGATAAAACCCACCAGTGCCGCGGCGAGGACGATCAGCGGAAAAGGAACGTTCAGCGCAAAAATAGCGACAAAGGCCGCGGCGGCGATGGCCCAGTAGGCGCCATTTTTCAGCGCCCGCGAGCCGATGCGGTGCGCCGCCTGCAGCACGATCGCCGCCACGGCGGGTTTGATGCCATAAAAAATCCCCGCCACCACCGCGACATCTCCCCAGACGAGGTAGATCCACGCCAGGGCGATGAGCAACACCAGCGAGGGCAAGATAAACAGCACCCCGGCGATGACGCCTCCCCAGGTTTTATGCATCAGCCAGCCGATATAGGTCGCCAGCTGCTGAGCCTCCGGGCCCGGCAGGACCATACAAAAGTTGAGCGCGTGCAGGAATCGCCCTTCCGAGATCCAGCGTCGGTTATCCACCAGCTCCTGGTGCATCATGGCGATCTGCCCGGCAGGCCCGCCGAAGCTGATGAAGCCGAGCTTCAGCCAGAAGCGAATTGCCTGCCAGAAGGGGACGGAAGCGACGACGGAAGGGCTGTCACTCTGCGGAAGAACGACCGTTTTGCTCATGATTACCAGACCTCATTTCACAGGACTTCAGTAAGCCGTCGAACAGCGAGCAGGCTGCCGCCAGCAGTTGGTCATCGTCCGTAATGGTTTCCCGCAGCCCTGCCAGAATGCTTTCCACCCCCGCCGCCTCCGGGGTCGGTTCCCCACCGACGTCCAGGAAGTGGATCAGCCGCCCCAGGGCGTCGGGGATCGCGGCCTCCAGAGCAAAGCGCCGGACCAGAACTTCGAAGGTCACCCGCGTGCCGACGTGGCTGAACGGCGCCCCGTCAAAATCAAAACCGACCGCCGTCGCCGGACAGGTCTCGGGCGCGGCCAGCCACAGGAACCGCGCCTCGTCGTCAATAAAGCGCCGGATAAGCCAGGCGCTGGCCAGACGATCGACCCACGGGCGTCGGCGGGTGGCCCACAGCCGGCCGCGAAAGGCGCCTCTGTCCAGCAGGCTCAGTTCGCCCGCCACCGACTGCGGCTCGTTCGGCGATAGCCGCTGATTAATGACCTGCTCGATAGTGGCCAGTCGCTCAGCGGCTTGCTCCCGGGCGGCCCCCGGAAAGAAATCAATGGCCTCGATCCGCCGGTAGTCACGCTGAATTTTACGCAGTTGTTTGAGCTGAGCCGCCAGTTCGTCGTTGGATAACGTCCCCTGCAGCGCCTGCAGATCCTGCAACAGCGCGTCGTACTGTTCACGACGATCGAATAGCGGCCTGAGCGCCTCTTCTTCCGCCGCCTCAATCGTGAAAACATACCCGGTCCCCCCTTCCGCGCGGATCGCCTGGCAGGTGCTGAGGAAAGTGTCATAGCCCTGGCGCACGTCGGGCAGCAGATAGACCCCATCGCGCAGGACCACCGCCCCGCTCTGCTTCAGGGTTCGCCAGACACGCATGCGCAGCGTGGCTTGAGACGTTGTCAGGTTAAGGATCAAGAGATGCATTGTCATGTTGTAGAGATTACTACAGCATGTAGCGTCTGTGACGTTTTTACGCGCAAGGAGTCAGATGAATTTCAGCAATGCATAGCTGAAAAAAGCAAAAGACGGCCTGCGCAGCGGCAGGCCAGGCGCTAAGCGCGGGATGGGGATAAGGGGCGCAGCAGCAGGGTCAACAACGCCACCGCAACCGGGACCAGGGAGCCCCACAGCACGGCGTTCCAGCCGAAGGCGTTGAGCAGAACCCCGGACGAAAACGACCCCACGATCATCACGCCGAAGACCAGAAAATCGTTGAGCGACTGAACCTGGGTCTTCTCTTCCGGGCGGTGGAAATCGATGATTTTCGCCGAGGCGCCGGTGAAGCCAAAGTTCCAGCCGATGCCGAGCAAAATCAGCGACAGCCAGTAATGATACACGCCGAGACCGCTGAGACCGACCGCCACCGACGCGGCGGTGATCAGCAATCCCGCCGCCGCCATTCGCACTGCGCCGAAGCGCTGGATCAGCCGGCCGGTGAAAAATCCCGGGCCGTACATCGCCATCACATGCCACTGGATCCCAAGGTTGGCGGCCTGCTGGGAAAGACCGTGCATATGCATGGAGAGCGGCGCGGCGGTCATCAGAAAATTCATCACCATATAGGCCACCGCGCCGCTGAATACCGTAGTGGCAAAACCCGGCTGGCGGACAATCTCGCGCAGCGGCCGCCCTCCGCGCACGCTGGCCGCGGTGGGCTCCGCCGGCGTCACCCCTCTCAACAAAAAGGCGGCCAGCACTGCAACCAGCGCCTGAGCGAGGAAGGTGACGGCGAAGGTATGTGCCGGCCAGAGGTGCATGGTGCCGGTGACCAGCATCGGGCCAATGATCCCGGCGGCCACACCGCCGCCCATCACCAGCGACAGCGCACGGGCGCGACGCGCCGGGGCGACGCCGTCGGTGGCGGCAAAACGAAAACTGAGCGCCACGGCAGCATAGGCGCCGCCAAGCATCGCGGCTAGACAAAACAGCAGAAAAGAATTCAGCACTACCGCCAGGGCGGCCGCCAGTCCGGTCACCATCCCGGCGCCGGTGCCGAGCCTGAACGCCGCTTTGCGGCCCCGCGTTCGCGCCAGCGCGCCGAAAGGCAGAATGGAGGCCGCCATCCCCAGCACAAACAGGGTGATCGGCAGCGTGGCCAGCGACGGGCTGGGGGCAATCGCGTTACCCACTATCGCGCCGGTAGCGTAGAAGACCACCGAGTTGGCGCCGGCCAGCGCCTGAGCGGCAGCCAGGCGAAAGATGTTTTTGTTCTGCACCGCCAGCGGCAGCATGTGTTCTGTAGACATCCGTTGTTTTCACCGGTTTGAGAGTGGCGCCAGGCTGGCCGTCTGGCATCGCGCCCTGTTTGTTGGGTTCCCTGACCGTTACCTTAGCCGCAAAATACGCTTTTGCACCATAGCGAATCGCAATATTACCCGGCGATCTGGCCCCTCTTCTGCGTCAGATCGCCGGGCCGGGCTTCGCCGCGCGTTTTATTCCGGGGATCCGTCGCGCCGCGCGGCGGCAAATTTCGCCGCGATCATTGCGGCCGTCGGCTGGACGCCGCCCAGACTCCACTGCTCCGGGTCATGTTCGTCAATGCGGATCCAGACGGACTGACGGAACTGCGGATCGCCCTGCCCCTCAATCTCCACCAGCAGATCGGTCATCCGTCGCAGCAGCTCACTTTTCTGTTCCGCGGTCATGATCCCTTTAATGGTTTGCACGTTAACAAATGGCACGCTATTCTCCTTAGCATCTAGGTCTAAAATTCAAACTCAGAGTAGAAGGTCAATCTCGCGATGTCAAAAAATAAATCACTGCCCTACCTCGACCCGGCGCTGTGCGGCCTGGCGGAAGGAGCCAAAATACTCGGCGACCGCTGGGTGCTGCTGATCCTACGCGAGGCGTTTTACGGCGTGACGCGCTTTGAAACGTTGCTGTCGCACACCCATATTACCCGCCAGACGCTCACCACCCGGTTAAAAACCATGACCGAAACGGGATTGCTCAACAAAGTGCCCTACCGGGAAGCCGGCTCCCGCGAACGGTATGAATATGTTCTGACTGATAAAAGCCGTAGCCTGGCGCTGGTGCTGTTCGCCCTGATGGAATGGGGCCACCAGCACGTGCTGCACAGTGCGCCGCATATAGCATTGGTGGACAGCGCCAGCGGCGAGGCTGTCCATCCGGGGTTTATTACTGCCAGCGGCACCGTGGCGAGCCCCGCCGCCCTGCAGATCGTCAAGGCAGACGAACGCTAATAGCGCCGCTACAGAACTTTCGTACGCCTCTGGCGAAAGCCGCCGCAAGCGGGTATGTTGCATAGCCACGGTACCCGACGAGCGCGGGACATTTTTGTTTCATCGAACTGTGCGATAAAGGATGAAGGTATCCGGTGACCATTCCGACGCGCAGATCGCGCATGCTAAAGGTAGAAAATGTCGCTTCGTTCTCTGCGGGCTTTATGTCTGACCAGCTTTTTTATTGCCGACGTGCGCGACGGCCTCGGCCCGTTTCTGGGGATCTTTCTCACCCAGCGTCACTGGCAGGCGGAGGACATTGGCCTGCTGATGTCCGTCGGCGGTATCGCCGGCCTGCTGGCGACCCTGCCCGCCGGCTTCATCACCGACAGCTCGCGGCATAAGCGCTTGCTGCTGGCCGGGGTCTGCCTGGTGATCACCCTCACCACCCTGCTGCTCTGGTTTAGTCAGAAGACCAGCGTGGTCGCCCTCTCGCAAGTCGCCAGCGGCATCTGCGCGGCCTTTGTCGGACCGCTGATCGCCGGGATTACCCTCGGTCTTGCCAGACAGCGCGGCTTTAGCGCCCAGATGGGGAAAAACGAAGCCTTCAACCACGCGGGAAATTTCTTCACCGCGCTAATGGCCGGGGCTATCGCCTGGTACTGGGGCATCGGCGGCATTTTCATTCTGATGGCCTGTACCACGCTGCTTACCCTGGTCGCCCTGCTGGCGATCCGCGGCGGCGATATCGACGATGATGCCGCCCGCGGCATCGAAGCGGCATCCACGCCCTCCCTGCCGGGGTTTGCCATCCTGTTCCGCCATACGCCGCTGCTGATCGCCGGCGTAACCCTGATGCTGTTCCATCTCGCCAATGCCGCACTGTTGCCGATGCTGAGCATGCGGATCGCCGCCGCGCCGGGACACCTCAATCCCGGACTGTTTGCCGCCGCCACGGTGATTATTTCGCAGGTGGTGATGATCCCGGTGGCCATCCGGGTCGCCGGCAGCATCGACAAATATGGTTACTGGCGATGCATCCTGCTGGCGCTGCTGATCATGCCCATCCGGGCGGCGCTGGCGGCGTCCAGCGACGCCCCGGCGATGATGGTCCCGGTGCAAATTCTTGATGGCCTGGCGGCAGGGATTTTGGGGGTGGCGGTGCCCAGCTTTATCGTCTCGCTGCTGCGCGGCAGCGGGCACGTTAACGCTGGACAGAGCGTGGTGATGCTGATGCAGGGCGCCGGGGCGGCAATGAGTCCGGCGTTAACCGGGTCTATCGCCGGGCACTACTCCTATGCCACCGCCTTCGGCGTGCTGAGCGTTATCGCGATTGTCGCCCTGATGGTATGGTGGCGCAGCGCTCCGCTGCTCACCGTCTCCGCGTCACCGCCAGTCGGCGAGAGCGGGCAGTAACCTACGGCACAGCGACCTGGGGAGAGAGGAAATCGCCAGCCGGGCAGCAGCCCCCTGCTGCCCGCCTGACGTGTGAGTGGCGTTAATTCACCCGCGCAGGCAAGGTAATTTGCTGCAGGGCATTCGCCATATTAATCTGAATCAGCTCTTTAAGACCTTCGCGCTTAATAAACTGGCTCCGGTGCTTACTTTTCACCTCTTCAATACTCTTTTTGATCTCTTGCGCCGGCAGTTTATACCAGCCGCGAGCCTGTTTCTCACCGCCCATTTCCAGCCACAGCGATGAATAACTGGCTTTCACCAGATCGCTTTTCACGTGATAATCAGAATCGATGGCGTAGACCGTGGAGATGTTGAAATATCGCAGCAAACCATACAGCACGCTCATGATGATATTTTTCGGCCGCGCGCCATGCAGCTCTTTAGTCAGCACCTTCACTTCGTCATTGGTGATATCTTTCCCGCCCTGGATGCCGCCGATATAAGCGCGGCCATCGTCGGTGCAGGAAAAACAGACGCTATAGACGCGCCGGTCGCCAAGAAACAGCTGCAGCATCAGCTCCCCTTCCTCCTGAAACGGCGAGGCCAGCAGCTTAACGTCAAGCTTATCGCCATTTTTCAAGGGAATAGAAAACATCTCGCGGCCAAAATCCGCGACATTGTAGAGCTGCGGCAGGACATCAGGGTGAAACGTTTTCTCGATGAAATTCAGTGAACCATGGGCAATATCCAGTTTGCGTCGTTTTGACAGCCGTTTATTGAGATACGCTTTAAACGGTTTATCCTCAAAAGGCACCAGTCCTTTGGTCACCGCGGTCAACCGCGCGCACTGATATTTCGCACAAAGTCCTTGATATTCTCTGTATTTACCTCCTGCGAGCGAGAGCTCTCTGCATTTTCGTAAAATTTTTTTATAGCTTATTTTGACCTGACCGATCACTTTATTATGTTTACGCCATTCTTTGATGGCGCCTGCAACAGTATGTTCCATTGATTAAGATCCATAGATTCATCCATAATCGCGGCCATATTAACATAAAAGCGTTTCGTCAACGCTTAATTACTCCTTCGTTGTCCTTTCATTTAATATTTAGGCAGGAAATTATCCTGGCGACGTTATTTGTCGTTAAACTTATTCTGTCAACGATGAATTATGGTAGGTAATGCCCTCCATTCAGCGACTTAACGCTCTGTGCCTTCGGCGCGAAGCGCGGCTACATCCGCTGGCGGTTATGCCCTATACTTGACCCTGATTCAAAACCAGCAACGATAGGTAACTTATGGAAATTGATCTCGACAACCTGGTCTTCAGCGGCCTGGATGAAGCGGAAGAGCGCAACGCGGAGCGTCTGGAAGAAGCGGACAAAAAAGCCCAGGCGATCGTTGCCGACGACGACTGCGGCGACGCCTGCAAAATCTGATTGTCAAACCGGCCAGCAGGCCGGTTTTTTTTTGACGCCCACACCTTCAGGTGGGTAAAAACCCTTTCAGCGTATCCAGCAGCGCCTGCGCCGCCTTCGACAGCGGCAGATGTCCGGCATGGATCGCGCCGACGCACTTCTCAATCGGCGGATCGCTGAGCGGGATGCAGACGGCGCCCAACGATGCCATCTGCGTTTTACACAGCGCCGGCACCGCGCTGCCCCCCAGGCCGCTGGCCACCATCCTCCCCACCGTCACCAGCTGATGACTCTCCAGCGCCACGTCCAGCTGACGTCCGCTGCGCGCCAGCGCCTCCTCCAGCATCAGGCGTACCGCCGAGGGGCGCTGCAGGGTAATAAAGTCGAGGGTCAACAGCTCCTGCCAGCTGAGCTGCTTTTTCTTCGCCAGCGGGGATTGTTGGGGAACGATCGCCACGAAGCGGTCCACCGCCAGCGGGGTAAACAGCAGGTTGTGGTTGGGCGATGGCTCGAAAGCGATGCCCATCTCCACCCGCCCCTCGCGCACCATCTCGATCACCTGCTCATTAATCACGTCATGCACCGTAACGTTCACCCCGGCATAGCGGTCGCGAAAGGCTTTCAGCGCCTCCGGTAGAACGTTGGCGGCAAACGACGGCATCGCGGCGACCGAGATTTTACCCCGCTGCAGGGTAAAGCTCTGACGCATGGCCTCCTCGACGTTATCCCAGTCGGCCAGCAGCTGACGGGCCATCGGCAGAAAGAGTTCCCCCTCCTGGGTGAGGGTCACTTTGCGGGTGCTGCGCTGCAGCAGCGCGCCGCCCAGCGCCTCCTCCAACCCTTTGATGGTCAGGCTGAGAGCTGGCTGCGACAGATTCAGCCTTTCGCTGGCGTGGGCGAAATTCAGAGTGTGAGCTACCGCTAAAAACGCGCGTAACTGTTTGACACTCATTCTCATTTTTCATCCTGTTAACTAATTGAAAAAAATTAGTTAACAGGAAATTAATTAAAATTCCAAATGAGTGAGTCACAAATTCAAAATTATCAAATCAGTCGCCTGCGCCAATGATAAGGCTATCGCAAGGCAGGAGAGACAAGATGGCAGGACTGGATAAACGCGTCGCCAGTTACGAAGCGGCGCTGGAAGGGTTAACGGACGGCATGACGCTGCTCGCCGGCGGCTTCGGCCTGTGCGGCATTCCCGAGAACTTGATCGCCGAGGTGCAGCGTCGCCAGGTGCAGGGGCTGACGGTGGTCTCCAACAACTGCGGGGTCGACGGTTTCGGTCTCGGCATGCTGCTGGAGTCGCGCCAGGTCAGCAAGGTGGTGGCCTCTTACGTCGGGGAAAACGCGCTGTTTGAACAGCTGGTGCTGAGCGGCGAGCTGGCGGTAGAACTCACCCCGCAGGGAACGCTGGCGGAAAAAATCCGCGCCGGCGGCGCTGGCATCCCCGGCTTTTACACCGCCACCGGGTATGGCACCCCGGTCGCCGAAGGCAAAGAGGTGCGCCAGTTCGACGGCCGACACTACATCCTTGAAGAGGCGATCCGCGGCGATTTCGCGCTGGTCAAAGGCTGGAAAGCCGACTGGTACGGCAATGTGGTCTATCGCCACACCGCGCAGAATTTCAACCCGCTGATGGCCACCGCCGGGCGCATTACGGTGGTGGAGGTGGAAGAGATTGTGCCGCCGGGCGAACTGCCCCCCTCCGCCATCCATACTCCGGGGATCTATGTCGACCGGCTGATCGTCGGGCAATTCGAAAAACGTATTGAACAGCGCACCCTGCGCGCCGGAGGGCACTGAGATGCTGACCCGTGAACAAATGGCGATGCGCGTCGCCCAGGAGCTGCGCGACGGCGACTACGTCAACCTCGGGATCGGTATCCCGACGCTGGTGGCCAACTACATTCCCGCCGGCATTGAAGTGATGCTCCAGTCGGAGAACGGCCTGCTGGGGATGGGCGAATTTCCCGATGAGGAAACCATCGACGCCGACATGATTAACGCCGGTAAACAAACCGTCACCGCGCAAACCGGGGCGGCGATCTTCGATTCCGCCCAGTCGTTCGCCATGATCCGCGGCGGCCACGTCGACCTGACCGTTCTTGGCGCTTTTGAGGTCGACGTCGCGGGCAACATCGCCTCATGGATGATCCCTGGAAAAATGGTCAAGGGGATGGGCGGCGCCATGGACCTGGTGGTCGGCGCGCAGAACATCATCGTGGTGATGACCCACGCCTCAAAAAACGGCGAATCCAAACTGCTGCCGCAGTGCACCCTGCCGCTCACCGGCGTGGGCTGTATTCGCCGGGTACTCACCGATCTGGCCCTGCTGGAGATTGTCGACGGCGCGTTTGTCCTGCGCGAAGTGGCCCCGGGGGTCAGCCCCGACGAGGTGATACGTAAAACGGCGGGACGGCTGATCGTCGCCGACGACGTGCGCGAAATGCGCTTCAGTTAAGGAGAGACCATGACCGATATTGCCATTGTTGCTGCAGTACGCACCCCGGTAGGCAGCTTTCGCGGCGCCTTCGCCCCTCTTTCCGCCGTCGACCTCGGCGCAGCGGTGGTGCGCGGCCTGCTTGAACGCTGCCAGCTGCCCGCCGCAGCGGTCGACGAACTAATTTTCGGCCAGGTGCTTACCGCCGGCTGCGGGCAAAACCCGGCGCGCCAGACCGCGCTGCGGGCCGGCCTGCCGGTCGACACTCCGGCGGTCACCGTCAATCTGGTCTGCGGCTCCGGACTGAAAGCGGTTCAGCAGGCGGTGCAGGCGATCCGCTGCGGCGACGCCGGGATCGTTATCGCCGGCGGCCAGGAGAGCATGAGCAATGCTCCCTATCTGATGCATGGCGCCCGCGACGGCCTGCGTTTCGGCCACGCCAGCCTGCAGGACAGCATGATCCAGGACGGCCTGTGGGACGCCTTTAACGACTACCACATGGGCATTACCGCCGAGAACCTCGCCGACGCCTTCGACATCAGCCGCGAGCGCCAGGACGCCTTCGCCGCCAGCTCCCAGCGCAAAGCGGCGGCCGCTATCGCCGCCGGGCGCTTTCGCGAGGAGATCGTTCCGGTCAGCGTCCCGCAGGGCAAAAAGCCGCCGCGAGTCGTGACTGACGATGAGCAACCGCGCCCGGAGACCAGCGAGCAGCAGCTGGCCCAGCTGCGCCCGGCGTTTCGCCCGGCTGACGGCAGCGTCACCGCCGGGAATGCCTCGTCGCTGAACGACGGCGCCGCGGCGGTCCTGCTGATGCGTGTCGATAAAGCGCGCGAGCTTGGGCTGCCGGTGCTGGCGCGCATTGTCAGCTCAGCGGTCGCCGGGGTCGACCCGTCGGTGATGGGCATCGGCCCGGTGAGCGCCTGCCGCCAGGCGCTGCAGCGCGCCGGCTGGACGCTGGACGAGGTGGACCTTATCGAAGCCAACGAGGCTTTTGCCGTCCAGGCGCTGGCCGTCGGTCAGCTGCTTGAGTGGGATAGCGAGAAGGTCAACGTCAACGGCGGCGCCATCGCCCTGGGCCATCCCATCGGCGCCTCCGGCTGCCGGATCCTCGTCAGCCTGGTGCATGAGATGCAGCGCCGGGGCGCCAGCAAAGGGCTGGCAACCCTGTGCGTCGGCGGCGGCCAGGGCATCGCCATGACCCTACAACGTTAACAGGAGCCACTATGTTTACACCACGCCTGGCGGTACTCGGCGCGGGACTGATGGGCGTCGGTATCGCCTGCCATTTCGCCCGTCACGGTCACGCCGTCCGCCTGTATGACACCGACCCGCAGCGTCTCGCTGAGGTTCCGGCGGTGGCCAGCGCCATCCTGCGCGAGCTGGAGGCCAGCGGTCAACAGGATCCCGCCGACCGCGACGCGGTGCTGGCCCGTCTGACCCCCACCCCGACGCTGAATGCCCTGGCCGATGCCACGCTGCTGATTGAAGCGATCCCCGAGCGGCTGGCGCTGAAGCACGCCCTGTACGCCGAGCTGGAAACGCTGATCGCCGACGAGACGATTATCGCCAGCAACACCAGCGGCCTGCCGCCGGATCGGCTGGCGCAGGGCATGCGCCACCCTGAACGGTTGCTGATCGCCCATTTCTGGCATCCGCCGCACCTGATCCCGCTGGTGGAAGTGGTGCCCGGGAGCGCCACGCTGCCTCATCTGGCACGCCAGGTGAGCGACTTTTGCGCCGCCTGCGCGCTGGAGGCAGTGGTGCTCAACCGCGCCGCGCCGGGCTTTGTCGGCAACCGGCTGCAGTTCGCCCTGCTGCGCGAAGCACTGCATATCGTCCACAGCGGCATCGCTTCCCCGGAGGTGGTGGACCAGGTGATGCGCGCCTCGCTGGGCCGCCGCTATGCGATGGTCGGCCCGCTGGAGGCTGCGGACATGACCGGCCTGGCGACGGTCCAGGATATCTGCCAGCACCTGCTGCCGGAGCTGGCCAGCGGCACGGAGATGATGTCGCTGGTGGCGGAGAAAGTGGCGCGAGGCGACACCGGCGCCCGCAGCGGGCAAGGCTTTTACCGCTGGGACGAGGCCCGGCACCAGCGCATCCAGTCGCGCCGGGAACACCAGCTGCGCTTCGCCCTGAAACCCTAGTATCGCGTTCTGTACCCCTACAATAACAATGAGAGTGAGACGTCGTGATGAGTGTAATAATAGCCCTGGCCGCGCTGGCGTTACTGATGCTGGCAGCCTACCGTGGATACAGCGTGATCCTCTTTGCGCCGATCGCCGCCCTCGGCGCGGTGCTGCTCACCGACCCGGGCGCGGTCGGCCCGGCCTTTACCGGCCTGTTTATGGAAAAAATGGTCGGCTTTGTGAAGCTCTATTTCCCGGTGTTTCTGCTGGGCGCGGTATTCGGCAAGCTGATTGAGCTGTCGGGATTCTCTCGTTCGATTGTCGCCGCCGCCATCCGCATCCTTGGGCGCCGCCACGCAATCCCGGTGATCGTGCTGGTGTGCGCCCTGCTGACCTACGGCGGGGTGTCGCTGTTTGTGGTGGCCTTTGCCGTCTACCCTTTCGCCGCCGAACTATTTCGCCAGAGCGGGATCCCCAAACGGCTGATCCCCGCCACCGTCGCCCTCGGGGCATTCTCGTTTACCATGGACGCCCTGCCCGGCACGCCGCAGATCCAGAATATTATTCCCACCAGTTTCTTCGGCACCAACGCCTGGGCGGCCCCCTGGCTGGGGCTTATCGGCTCGCTGTTCATTATCATCTTCGGTTTGCTGTGGCTGGAGCGTCAGCGCCGCAAAGCGCAGGCCCGCGGCGAAGGCTATGGGACCGACCTGCAAAATGAGCCGGAGACCCCGGATGACATCGATCTGCCGCATCCGCTAATCGCTATCGCCCCGTTGCTGCTGGTGGGGGTGCTGAATTTGCTGTTCACCCACTGGATCCCGCAGTGGTACGGCGCCAGCCATGAGCTCAACCTGCCGGGCCTGGCGAAGCCTGTCGTCACCGAAGTGGGGAAAATCACCGCCATCTGGGCGGTGCAGGCGGCGCTGCTCTCCGGCATTGTGCTGGTGCTGGTTTGCGGCTATCGCAATATCCGCGGCCGGCTGGCGGAGGGAAGTCGGACGGCGGTGGGCGGGGCTATTCTCGCGGCGATGAACACCGCCTCTGAGTATGGCTTCGGCGCGGTTATCGCCGCCCTGCCGGGTTTCCTGGTGCTGTCAAAAGCCCTCGTGGCCATTCCCAATCCGCTGTTAAACGAGGCGATCAGCGTCACGGTGCTGGCCGGGATCACTGGCTCGGCCTCCGGGGGGATGAGCATCGCCCTGGCGGCGATGTCCGAGACCTTTGTCGCCGCCGCCCACGCCGCCAATATTCCGCTCGAGGTACTGCACCGTGTCGCCGCCATGGCCAGCGGCGGCATGGACACCCTGCCGCACAACGGGGCGGTGATCACCCTGCTGGCGATCACCGGCCTGAGCCATCGCCAGGCCTACGGCGGCATTTTCGCCATCACGGTGATCAAAAGCCTCGCGGTACTGTTTGTCATTGCCACGTTCTATGTGACCGGCATTGTCTGATACCAGATTGAAGGAGTAATACAATGAACTTACACGGTAAAACGGCGCTGGTCACCGGCTCCACCAGCGGCATCGGTTTAGGGATCGCCAAAGTGCTGGCGCAGGCAGGCGCCCAGCTGGTGCTCAATGGCTTCGGCGACAGCAGCCACGCCCGGGCTGAAGTCGCCGCGCTGGGCAAGATCCCCGGCTATCACGACGCCG
The DNA here is from genome assembly GCF_001808265.1 of Klebsiella sp. HMSC16A12. Classification (NCBI taxonomy): domain Bacteria; kingdom Pseudomonadati; phylum Pseudomonadota; class Gammaproteobacteria; order Enterobacterales; family Enterobacteriaceae; genus Klebsiella; species Klebsiella sp. HMSC16A12. Next base: position 6,138 of record NZ_KV792528.1, on the reverse strand, counting down.
ACCTGCGCGACGTCGGGCAGATCGAGGCGATGATGCACTATGCCGAAAGCACCTTCGGCGGCGTCGATATCGTGATCAATAACGCCGGCATCCAGCACGTGGCCCCGGTGGAGCAGTTCCCGGTGGACAAATGGAACGATATTCTCGCCATCAATCTCTCCAGCGTCTTCCACACCACCCGCCTGGCGCTGCCGGGTATGCGCCAGCGCAACTGGGGGCGCATCATCAACATTGCCTCAGTGCATGGCCTGGTGGCGTCGAAAGAGAAATCGGCCTACGTCGCCGCCAAGCACGCGGTGGTCGGGCTGACCAAAACCGTGGCCCTGGAAACCGCGCGCAGCGGCATCACCTGCAACGCCATCTGCCCGGGCTGGGTGCTAACCCCGCTGGTGCAGCAGCAGATCGATAAGCGCATCGCCGAGGGGGTCGACCCGGAGCAGGCCAGCGCCCAGCTGCTGGCGGAAAAACAGCCCTCCGGGGAGTTTGTCACCCCGCAACAGCTGGGCGAAATGGCGCTGTTTCTGTGCAGCGACGCCGCCGCCCAGGTGCGCGGCGCCGCATGGAACATGGATGGCGGCTGGGTGGCGCAGTAAGCCGCTGGCGCCGCGAAGATCAGAACATCGCCAGAAAGCGTTTCACCGTACGCGAGCGCTCGAAGCGCCGCCAGGCGATGGCGATATCGGTCTTCAGCGGCGCCCCGCTAAGCGGGTGATAGCTGACGTTCGGCTGCTGGATGCAGGTCATCGACTGCGGAACCAGCGCGAAGCCGAAGCCTGCATTGACCATGCTCAGCGACGATGAAATTTGCGACGACTGCCAGGCGCGCTCCATATCGATCCCGGCGCGCAGGCAACTGTTATACACCAGCTCATACAGCCCGGGGGCCACCTCCCGCGGGAAGAGGATCGGCGCCACGTCGCGCAGCTGCTCCAGGGCAAGGGTCGGCTGCGTCGCCAGCGGATTATCGCGCGGCAGCGCGATAACCATCGGCTCCTCATCGATAATCCGCAGATTAAAGGCTTTACTGCTCTCGCACGGCAGGCGGACGAAGGCGATATCCAGCTCGGCCTCGCTCAGGGCGGTCATCAGATTGGCCATATTGTCTTCCATCTGGTGCAGGGTCACCCCGGGGTGGTCGAGCTGAAAACGGTGCAGCAGCGTGAAGATTTGCGGATGGAAAGCATCAGAACTGGTAATGCCTAGCGACAGGCTGCCGTTCATCCCGCGCGCAATGCCCTTGGCCTTCTCCAGCGCCGCATCGCTCATGGCGAGGATCTGGCGGGCATCCTCATAGAAAGACTCTCCCGCTTCCGTCAGCTCCACCCCGCGGGTTAAACGCCGGAACAGCGGGGTCCCCACTTCGCGCTCAAGCCGCTGAATTTGCTGACTTAACGGAGGCTGTGAAATACCCAGCTCCTTGGCGGCCTGGGTGAAGTGCCGCGTCCTGGCGACGGCGACAAAATAGCGAAGATAACGAAGTTCCATATCGAAAACGTCTCAAACCAGCATGGTTTCTATATTGGAACTGTGAGCTGAATCGGGTCAACATTTATTTAACCTTTCTTATATTTGTTGAACGAGGAAGTGGTATATGAATCATTCTGCTGAATGCACCTGCGAAGAGAGTCTATGCGAAACCCTGCGGGCGTTTTCCGCGCAGCATCCCGAGAGCGTGCTCTATCAGACATCGCTCATGAGCGCCCTGCTGAGCGGGGTTTACGAAGGCAGCACCACCATCGCGGACCTGCTGAAACACGGCGATTTCGGCCTCGGCACCTTTAATGAGCTGGACGGGGAGCTGATCGCCTTCAGCAGTCAGGTCTATCAGCTGCGCGCCGACGGCAGCGCGCGCAAAGCCCAGCCGGAGCAGAAAACGCCGTTCGCGGTGATGACCTGGTTCCAGCCGCAGTACCGGAAAACCTTTGACCATCCGGTGAGCCGCCAGAAGCTGCACGAGGTGATCGACCAGCAAATCCCCTCTGACAACCTGTTCTGCGCCCTGCGCATCGACGGCCATTTCCGCCATGCCCATACCCGCACCGTGCCGCGCCAGACGCCGCCGTACCGGGCGATGACCGACGTCCTCGACGATCAGCCGGTGTTCCGCTTTAACCAGCGCGAAGGGGTGCTGGTCGGCTTCCGGACCCCGCAGCATATGCAGGGGATCAACGTCGCCGGGTATCACGAGCACTTTATTACCGATGACCGCAAAGGCGGCGGTCACCTGCTGGATTACCAGCTCGACCACGGGGTGCTGACCTTCGGCGAAATTCACAAGCTGATGATCGACCTGCCCGCCGACAGCGCGTTCCTGCAGGCTAATCTGCATCCCGATAATCTCGATGCCGCCATCCGTTCCGTAGAAAGTTAAGGGGGGTCACATGGACAAACAGTATCCGGTACGCCAGTGGGCGCACGGCGCCGATCTCGTCGTCAGTCAGCTGGAAGCTCAGGGAGTACGCCAGGTGTTCGGCATCCCCGGCGCCAAAATTGACAAGGTCTTCGATTCACTGCTGGATTCCTCCATTCGCATTATTCCGGTACGCCACGAAGCCAACGCCGCATTTATGGCCGCCGCCGTCGGACGCATTACCGGCAAAGCGGGCGTGGCGCTGGTCACCTCCGGTCCGGGCTGTTCCAACCTGATCACCGGCATGGCCACCGCGAACAGCGAAGGCGACCCGGTGGTAGCCCTGGGCGGCGCGGTAAAACGCGCCGATAAAGCGAAGCAGGTCCACCAGAGTATGGATACGGTGGCGATGTTCAGCCCGGTCACCAAATACGCCGTCGAGGTGACGGCGCCGGATGCGCTGGCGGAAGTGGTCTCCAACGCCTTCCGCGCCGCCGAGCAGGGCCGGCCGGGCAGCGCGTTCGTTAGCCTGCCGCAGGATGTGGTCGATGGCCCGGTCAGCGGCAAAGTGCTGCCGGCCAGCGGGGCCCCGCAGATGGGCGCCGCGCCGGATGATGCCATCGACCAGGTGGCGAAACTTATCGCCCAGGCGAAGAACCCGATCTTCCTGCTCGGCCTGATGGCCAGCCAGCCGGAAAACAGCAAGGCGCTGCGCCGTTTGCTGGAGACCAGCCATATTCCAGTCACCAGCACCTATCAGGCCGCCGGAGCGGTGAATCAGGATAACTTCTCTCGCTTCGCCGGCCGGGTTGGGCTGTTTAACAACCAGGCCGGGGACCGTCTGCTGCAGCTTGCCGACCTGGTGATCTGCATCGGCTACAGCCCGGTGGAATACGAACCGGCGATGTGGAACAGCGGCAACGCGACGCTGGTGCACATCGACGTGCTGCCCGCCTATGAAGAGCGCAACTACACCCCGGATGTCGAGCTGGTGGGCGATATCGCCGGCACTCTCAACAAGCTGGCGCAAAATATCGATCATCGGCTGGTGCTCTCCCCGCAGGCGGCGGAGATCCTCCGCGACCGCCAGCACCAGCGCGAGCTGCTGGACCGCCGCGGCGCGCAGCTCAACCAGTTTGCCCTGCATCCCCTGCGCATCGTTCGCGCCATGCAGGACATCGTCAACAGCGACGTCACGTTGACCGTGGACATGGGCAGCTTCCATATCTGGATTGCCCGCTACCTGTACAGCTTCCGCGCCCGCCAGGTGATGATCTCCAACGGCCAGCAGACCATGGGCGTCGCCCTGCCCTGGGCCATCGGCGCCTGGCTGGTCAATCCTGAGCGCAAAGTGGTCTCCGTCTCCGGCGACGGCGGCTTCCTGCAGTCGAGCATGGAGCTGGAGACCGCCGTCCGCCTGAAAGCCAACGTGCTGCATCTTATCTGGGTCGATAACGGCTACAACATGGTCGCTATCCAGGAAGAGAAAAAATATCAGCGCCTGTCCGGCGTCGAGTTCGGGCCGATGGATTTTAAAGCCTATGCCGAATCCTTCGGCGCGAAAGGGTTTGCCGTGGAAAGCGCCGAGGCGCTGGAGCCGACCCTGCGCGCGGCGATGGACGTCGACGGCCCGGCGGTAGTGGCCATCCCGGTAGATTATCGCGATAACCCGCTGCTGATGGGCCAGCTGCATCTGAGTCAGATTCTGTAAGTCATCACAATAAGGAAAGGAAAATGAAAAAAGTCGCACTTGTTACCGGCGCCGGCCAGGGGATTGGTAAAGCTATCGCCCTTCGTCTGGTGAAGGATGGATTTGCCGTGGCCATTGCCGATTATAACGACGCCACCGCCAAAGCGGTCGCCTCCGAAATCAACCAGGCCGGCGGCCGCGCCATGGCGGTGAAAGTGGATGTCTCCGACCGCGACCAGGTATTCGCCGCCGTCGAACAGGCGCGCAAAACGCTGGGCGGCTTCGACGTCATCGTCAACAACGCCGGCGTGGCGCCGTCCACGCCGATCGAGTCCATTACCCCGGAGATTGTCGACAAAGTCTACAATATCAACGTCAAAGGGGTGATCTGGGGCATCCAGGCGGCGGTCGAGGCCTTTAAGAAAGAGGGTCACGGCGGGAAAATCATCAACGCCTGTTCCCAGGCCGGCCACGTCGGCAACCCGGAGCTGGCGGTATATAGCTCGAGTAAATTCGCCGTACGCGGCTTAACCCAGACCGCCGCTCGCGACCTCGCGCCGCTGGGCATCACGGTCAACGGCTACTGCCCGGGGATTGTCAAAACGCCGATGTGGGCCGAAATTGACCGCCAGGTGTCCGAAGCCGCCGGTAAACCGCTGGGCTACGGTACCGCCGAGTTCGCCAAACGCATCACCCTCGGCCGCCTGTCCGAGCCGGAAGATGTCGCCGCCTGCGTCTCCTATCTTGCCAGCCCGGATTCTGATTATATGACCGGTCAGTCATTGCTGATCGACGGCGGGATGGTGTTTAACTAATAAAAAAAAGCTCTGACATGGCTTGCCCCTGCTTTCGCGCAGGGGCTTTTTTTTGGTTTGTAAGTGTAAGCATCCCGGGGAAACGAAGCATCAATATTTGCGGGCTTCTGGCGTTCCTACTTGCGCTTCTGGCACGACGTGGGCAATCTGACTGGGATGAAGGTCTGATTTGAGCGAGGAGCGGAAGTTCGGGAACGGGATAGCTCCATTGATGACTTTATGCTACGTGTTAAACCACAGGTAATGGAGTTGCTGCCGGAGAAAGTAGTATTCTTTAGACTGAGATCTTTTGAAAGGAACAGTAGTTGCTATAAAATTGAGGAACCAAATTCTTTAGCTTTTAAAAAATAAAATATTATCTCTTTTAGAAATTAGATAAGCAGGAGAAAAGCTATGATATCGGTAATAAAGGACCTATTTAGTAACCAAGTGGTTTCCGCAGTCATTCTTACTATCATTGGAGCGATTACAAAAAAGTATATTCAGTTTCATCGCAGAGACTTTTTTCACGCTCATCCTCCGAGCAGATAAAAGCAGTCGAATGGCTTAGAACCTCTTCTGTACCCATCTCCGATCCGTTAGCAAAGGCGGAACAGCAGTTCCGCCTACAGTCGTTCGGACTGCATAGAGATTGGCATTTATCTTATAAAATCATATGCTTGAGTTCCGATTATGCACAGTCATTGATTCCGTCCTTGAAGGCAGTCTTGCGTTATCAGGGCATGTACACAATTACTAACGGGAATATATACCCTCATAAATTCCATAAGTGAATAATACCTTTTGTGTTAATATCGTTGCTATTATATATCGGTGCTGAGATATACAGAGGTTCTTCACAGAGTGATGGTATAGAGATTTTGAAATCTCTATACGTCGTTATTGTGGCTTTTATAGTATGGTGTTGGGTCGCTGCTTGTGCTCTGAGAGTATCAAGCATCAGTAAAAAGCTCAATGCCTATATCCCACCCGCAAACGATTTTAAATCCAAGACATACGATTTCAGTTCAATACTCAATAATAGATATCCCTAGCCTGGCTGATCTGCTTCCCGTAAATACTGATACCTGGCAGTAAGCGAGATCCGCTTCTGGCACGGCGCGAACTGTTAACTGAGCCAAAGGTCCGCCATGAGCGAGGAGCGGACATTTTTCTTCGTCCTCTACTTCGTCCATTCTTTATGCAGTAACGCATAGATGTATGTGTCGTCATACCTTGCCTTACCCTCCTCGTTTTCAAAGGAGACAAATTCTGGTAATGACTCCAACTTACTGATAGTGTTT
>NZ_KV792527.1:0-19912 GCF_001808265.1 Klebsiella sp. HMSC16A12 | reverse complement strand
GCGGCATAAATGCCTTATCCGGCCTACGTTCCCTCATACAGGCTCACACCCCCCAGGACCGGCAAGCGCAGCGCGGCCGGGCAGCTGGTTCAGGCCAACTCCCTCAGTTCACCGTCAGGCGCAGGGCCAGATCCTGCGGGTAAGGATCAAAATAGTTCTGCGCCTGCAGGTAGCGATCCGGATACTCGGCCAGATAGTGCTTAAGCAGCGTCAGCGGGGCGAGGATCGGCAGCAGCCCGGCGCGATAGTTGAGGATCACCTCCCGCAGCTCGCCGCGCTGGCGGCTGTTCAGCTGGTCGCGGAAATAACCCTGTATATGCATCATCACGTTAGTGTGGTTTTTCCGCGAGGCGGGCTGCTTGAGGATCGCCATCAGCTTCTCGCTATAGACCTCGAAGAACGCTTCCAGATCCTCCCATTCATGCAGCGAGGCGACGAACGGGCCGATCTCCCGGTAGCCCGCCTGGTGGTGAGCCAGCAGCTGCAGCTTGTAGCGGCTGTGAAAGGCCAGCAGGCCGTGGCGGGTCAGGCCGCGGGCGCGCAGGGCGTTGAGTTCATGCAGGGCGAAAACGCGCTCGACAAAATTCTCCCGCAGCAGCGGATCGTGCAGCCGGCCATCCTCTTCCACCGGTAGCCATGGGTAGCGCGCCATCAGGGCGCCGGTAAACAGCCCCACGCCTTCCTTACGCCCGCGATTGCCTTTTTCATCATATAGCCGCACGCGCTCCATCCCGCAGCTCGGCGATTTGGCGCAGACGATAAAGCCCGACAGCTCACCCAGGGTTGCCAGGTGGGCGCTGGCGAAATCAGCCATCTTCTCCGTCACATCCTCATGCGGGGCGTGGCTGAAGCGCATGCGGATCTCCCCGACCGGGGTCTGCACCAGGCGGAGCGCCGGGCGGGGAACGGGCAGGCCGATCGCCATCTCCGGGCAGACGGGTTTAAACGCCACCCACTGCGCGAGCTCATCCATCACAAAGCCCATACGCTTATGCCCGCCGTCGAATCGCACGGCTGAGCCGGTTAAACATCCGCTGATCCCAATGACAGGTTGCGTGTTCATGGCGCTGTCCTCTCTTCTGCTGTGGTTCGGGTAAAGAAAAGGGTCACGGTGGCGACCGTAATGCCGAATTTCTTCATCTCGGTTTTGTTAAACAAATGGCTGCCGTCCTGCAGGTACATCCAGTCGTCAAACTGCAGCAGCCACCGGCTGCCGCTGGCCTCGACGTTCATGCTGTAGCGCCAGTGAAAGGCATTGCCTGCCGCCTGGCCGCTGGCCACCCCTTCGATATCGCCGGCGGTGCCCTGATAACGGTTATCGCCGGTGCGGCGAATGCGCCATACCCGCTGCTGCTTCTCGCCATCGTCATAGACAAAGCGCTCATGGAGGGTCAGGGTATCGCCGACGACGTCGCCATCGATCGCTACATGGAAGCGGCGCAGCTGCTTGCCGCGGCGATCCTGCACCATCCCCCACGCTTCGGTTCGGCCCTGAAAATAGTGAAAGATGTCGAGGGCGGGCTGCTGCTGCCGGTATTCGGTGACCTCGGTGCTGCAGCCGGCGAGGATCAGCATCAGCAGCGCCAGGCCAAGGGTCAGAATGCGTTTCATGGAGTACCTCCGATCAACTGCTGACGCAGTTCGGGATAAGTGGTGCGCGGATCGAGCCAGATGGCGAGAAAGCGGGTGCTGAACGCAGCCGACTGGCGCGGGCCGAGCGGGGTAAAGGCGGTCTGTGCGGCGCTGGCGCGGTACCAGAACTGCCCCTCGCCGCCGCGGACCACGAACGCCAGCTGGCTGCCCGGCGCGACGTCCGGCCAGAGCCCCTGCAGCATGCGCAGCCAGGCTTCGCTGCGTGGCTCCTGCTGCAGAATACCCTGCGCCTGCCACTGGTCGCGGGTGGCGTCCACCAGCGCCTCGCGATCGATGTCGCGCTGGTAGGTGATGATCAGCGCCCGATCCTGCTGCGGGCCGTCATACCGACCATTGGGCGTGCGCAGCTGTGAGTGATAGACGGTGAACGGCCCCCAGGTGAGGGTCGCCTCGCCGACGCGGCGCCACGCCAGCCAGTCGGCGGCGTGGGCCGCCGGGGCGAGGACGGTCAGCCATAGCAGTAACAGGGCGAATCTCATTTTTGCCTCCCCATCCCCAGATGGAACAGCAGCATGATCACCAGCCAGCCGCAGGCCATGGCGGCCACAGCAAGCGCCGTCGGCACCAGCAGGGTCATGGCTCCGAGGCGAGCGCCGATCAGGTAGGCCACCGGGCCGCCGACGGTGGCGGCCGTGGCCAGCACCCAGCCGGGAAGCGTCGCGGTGCGGGTCAGTCGGGTCCAGACGACGGCGAACATCAGCCACAGGGCCACCATCCACAGGGGCAGCAGGCTGTCGCCGCGAAAATCGATCAGTCCCGCCAGCGCCCAGCAGGCGTCCAGACCGCAGCCCGCCGCGGCCAACAGCAGGGCGGGCGGACGACTGGCCGCCGGCAACCGCAGCCAGGCGAAAATGGCCAGCGTCAGCCAGATCAGCAGACCGCGCTCGCGCAACATCACCACCAGCGTCCAGTAAACATCGAACGCGAGGGCCATCAGCAGATGCTGCGCCGGGCGTGTCATACCCGCTCCGCGGTGAGCTGCACCACGCTGATGGTGCGGGCGTTAAATCCGGCTTCGCAGTAGCCGAAGTAGTAGAGCCACATCCGGCGGAAACGCTCATCAAAGCCGAGCTTTTCAATATCCTGCCAGGCGTAGGTAAAACGCTGCCGCCAGTGGGCCAGGGTGCGGGCGTAGTCCGGGCCCATGTCGAACAGGTTGCGCACCACAAAATCGGTATGGCGGGTCATCAGCTCGCTCATTGCCGTGATGCTGGGCAAAAAGCCGCCGGGGAAGATGTAGCGCTGGATAAAATCGACGCTTTTGCTGTAGTCGCGATAGCGCTGATCCTGGATGGTGATCGCCTGCAGGGCCATTCTGCCGCCCGGGCGCAGGCGCGCCTGGCAGGTGCGGAAGAAGGCCGGCAGGTAGCGCTGGCCCACCGCCTCAATCATCTCCACCGACACCAGTTTGTCGTACTCGCCGCGCAGATCGCGGTAGTCGCAGAGCAGCACCTCGACGCGATCCTGCAGCCCGGCGCGGGCCATGCGCTCGGTAGCCCAGCGGTGCTGCTCCCGGGAAAGGGTGGTGGTGGTGACCCGGCAGCCGTAATGGCGGGCGGCGTACTCGGCCAGCGCCCCCCAGCCGGTGCCAATCTCCAGCAGATGATCGCCGGGAGTGAGCGCCAGCTGGTCGCACAGGCGCGCCATCTTGGCCCGCTGGGCCTGGGTCAGATCCTGCTGGTCGTCGGTAAACAGCGCGCTGGAGTAGAGCAGGTCGTCATCCAGAAAATGGGCATAAAATTCGTTGCCGAGGTCGTAATGGGCGGCGATGTTCTCCCGCGCCTGGGCGCGGGTGTTGCGGCGGGTCCAGTGGCGCAGGCGGGCGACGGGCTTGCCCAGCAGACGAAAGCCGCGCTCCAGACGCCCCAGCACCTCGCCGTTGCGCGCAAGGATCTGCAGCAGCGCCGTCAGCTGGTGGCTCTCCCAGTCGCCGTCCATCCAGGCCTCGGCCGCCGCCAGGCTGCCGCCGGTCAGCAGACGCCAGTACACCTCCGGCGCGCAGACCCGCGCCTCGGCGCGCAGCGCGGCGGCGGGGTCGCCAAAATGAAACGTCTGCGCCCCTTCGCGCACGGTGAGCGAGCCTTCGCGGAGGCCGCTCAACAGACGAAAGAGCAGCCAGCGCGCGAGCCGCACGTTGCGCGGCACATCTGGTTCAAGCGCAAAGACGGGATCGGTCATGAGCGTTCACTCCTGCTGACAGGATGGTTATACAGCGGCACGCGCTTCAGCCACAGCCGCAGCGCCTGCCAGTAGATGGCGAGGACGGTTTTCAGGGTCATCAGCGGCAGACGCAGCAGCAGCCCGCGCAGGTTGGCGCGGGTCAACGGCACGCGGCTCAGGGCCAGGGTGGCGTCAAACACCTTGCTGGCCTGATGGTTTTCAATATGCATGTGCAGCGTTTTGCCGGGCGCGTTGAAGCGCCAGTGATAGACCATGTCCATCGGGTTAAACGGCGAAACGTGAAAGGCTTTCTCCAGCGGGCGTGCCTGCTGGCCGTCCACCGCGTAGTAATGACGCTCATTCCACGGCGTGTTGCGCACTTCGGCCAGCACCCAGCGCAGGGTGTCGGCCTCGTCATAGCAGTAGTAAAAGTTGACCGGATTAAAATGGAAGCCGAAGTAGCGCAGCTGGGTCAGGAGCATCACGCGGCCCGCCGGGCGGCAGCCGGTCAGGCTCTCCAGCCGATTCAGCGCCTGGGCCTTCAGCGGCGCGCCCAGCGGATAATCGGCGTCGTACCAGGCGGCGGCGGCCAGGCGGTTGCGGCGGATGCCCGCCTCAGGCAGCTTGTCCAGTTCGTCGAGGTCGAGCCAGGCCATAAACAGGCGGTAGACGAAGTGGTGCGCCTTCGGCTGCAGGCGACGGTGGCGCAGGACGCCCTGATAGAGGCAGCTGTTCATTTCAGTTGCCCTCCGCCGCGGCGATGCCCTGCACCACGTCGAGCGCGCTGCGCACCCCATCCTCATGAAAGCCGTTGTACCAGTAGGCCCCGCAGTACCAGCTCCGCTGCTGGCCGTTAATCTCTTCGCGCCGCAGCTGGGCCGACCAGCTTTGCGGGTTAAACAGCGGATGCTCATAGACGAAGCGCTGCCAGACGTAGCGATCGTCCACCGGCGCGTCCGGGTTCAGGGTAACGCAGAACAGCGGCGCGCCCGCGGGCAGCCCCTGGAGAATATTCATGTTGTAGGTGACGCAGGCCCGGGCCCGATCCCCGTCGCTCAGGCGATAGTTCCAGCTGGCCCAGGCGCGCTGGCGCTCCGGCAGCCAGCGCGGATCGCTGTGCAGCACCACCTCGTTACGCTGCCAGCCGATGTCCCCGAGGACTTCTCGTTCGGAATCGGTGGGCGCCGCCAGCATCGCCAGGGCCTGCGCGGAGTGGCAGGCGAAGATCACCTGGTCAAAATGCGCCTCCCCGGACGCCAGCCGCAGGGTGACCCCCGCCGGGTGGCGGTCCACCTGCTGCACCGGCGCGTTGAGGCGTAGATCCAGGCGATCGCCGAGCCTGGCGAGCAGGGCGCGAACGTATTCCCGGGAACCGCCGGGTACCACGTACCATTGCGGGCGATCGCGAATATCCAGCAGACCGTGGTTTTCAAAGAAGCGCAAAAACAGCGGCAGCGGGAAGCGGCGCATCTCCTGCAGCGACGACGACCAGATGGCCGCCCCCATCGGCAGAATATAGTGGCGGGCGAAGAAGGGGCTGAAACGGTGGCGGGCGAGGAAGCTCTCCAGCGTCGCGCCTGGATCCAGCGCCTCGGTCAGCGCCAGTTTCGCCAGGCGGTTGAAGCGGACGATCTCGCTCAGCAGTCCCCAGAAGGCCGGCTTCAGCAGATTGCGCCGCTGGGCGAAGAGCGAGGTCAGGCTGTGGCCGTTGTACTCCAGGCCGCTGGCCGGGTTGTGGACCGAGAAGCTCATCTGCGTTTTTTGCCCGGCGATCCCCAGCTCGCTGAGCAGGCCCATAAAGCGCGGATAGGTGCGATCGTTGTAGACGATAAATCCGGTATCGATGGCCCAGGTGCCCTGCGGCGTGGCGACATCCACGGTGGCGGTGTGGCCGCCCGGCGTGGCGCCCGCTTCGAACAGCGTTACCTGATGGTGTCCGGCCAGTCGCCAGGCGCAGGTCAGCCCGGCGATGCCGCTGCCGATGATGGCGATGTTCATGAGCGCACCATCCTGCGCAACAGCAGGCGCTGGATACCCGATGGCAGACTGGCCAGCAGACGCAGGGCCAGGCTGAAACCGGTGGGGAAGGCGATGTGGTTTTTGCCCTTCGCCAGGCCATGGCGGATCGCCGCCACCGCCCGATCCACGCTCACCCGGCCGGGCATGGCGAAGTCGTTTTTGCGCGTCAGCGGGGTGTCGACGAAGCCCGGAGAGACCACCGTGACGGCCACCCCTTTCGGCTCCCAGTCCAGACGCAGGCTGTTAGCAAACCAGCTCAGCGCCGCCTTGGAGGCGCCATAGGCTTCCGCGCGCGGGAAGGGCAGCCAGTGCGCCATGGAGCTGACCAGCACCACCCGATCGCCTGCCTCCAGCTGCGTCTGCAGCGCCGCCAGGCAGTTCACCGGCCCGAGGAAGTTGGTGGCCATCACCCGCTCCACGAGGGCAGCATCCACCTGTCCGTGGTCGAGGTATTCGCAGGTCCCGGCGCAGAGAATGATCAGGTCGGCAAAACAGCCTGTCAGCGCCTGGCGACAGGCGTCCCTGTCTGTCATATCGAACAGGCGTACGCTGATGTTGGGGCTGAGCTGCTGGAGCGCTGCCAGGCGCGACGCATCGCGCCCGCAGGCGATGACCAGATGGCCATCCGCCGCGAAGGATTTCGCCAGGCCGGCGCCGATCCCGGAGCTGGCGCCGGTGATGAGCACCGTCATCATGAGCGCACCCTCCGCTTCACGCCGCGTACCGCCCAGCCCAGCAGGGGAAGATGCTCGTAGATCATCTCCCCGGCGTCGTAGTAGTCGCGCTGATGGAGAACCTGCTCCCCGGCGATGTCCACCACCGAGCAGCCCGGCAGGGCCAGGGTTTCTCCACCGGCAATGCGCGGATGCGACCAGTGCATGGTCCAGGTCACGGCGAACCGCTGGCCGTCGCAAAGCGGCGTGTCGATGGTGAACCGGCACTGCTCCACGTTGGCCAGCAGATGGGTAAAGTAGCGCTGAATGGCGAACAGCCCCTGATGCTGACCAAAAGGATCGCTCAGCGTGGCGTCCGGATGGTACAGCGCGGCCAGCGCCGCGGGCGGCTGCGCGTCCAGCCCGGCGTAGTACTCAACGAAACGACGAATCACGGACGGCGAGGTGCTCATGGATCACATCCTGGCTAGATACGGTAGCGTAATGGCATACTTAAAACTTACACAAATAAAATTATTTGTCCAAGTTTGTAGAAAAATATATTTTATTTATGTTAAAAATCATGTTGTTATGATTGGTGTTTTAAGGAGTGAAAATCGCGGGTGGCGCAAAGGGCAAGCGTGAGCCCGCCGCGCCACCGGGCGCTGGCGTCTCAGAGAGGGGATGTAGGTTAAAACAGGGGGGTTAGAGCGGAATTATCTCGAGGGAGACGACCTGCTGCTGCCAGAGTTCGACCTGCCTCTGGCGGGCGGCGGAAAGTTTGCCGCTGGTGACCAGCAGCCAGTTGCGCTGGGGAAAAATCTCCGGCGCCAGGGCGGCGGGAGGCACCGGCAGGACGTCGATGCGATGGCCCTGGCCGGTACGTTTGAGCGCCTCAAGCCAGATTTCGCAGGCGTCGGTCAGGTGCCAGCCGGTGATCAGAAAGTTGTCCCCGGGCGCCTTCTTGTCGCCTTCGAGGCAAAACGAGGTATAGGCGATGATGATGCCGTCGAGAATTTCGCGCAGCGTCATGATGGCCGGCACGTTGGCGGAGACCTGGCTGCGCAGCGGACGCAGCACTTCGGTTACCAGCTCCTGGCGCGGATATTCGCGCCCAGCGTCGTAGATCAGCTGGCGCAGAGACTCGATTTTTCCCTCTTTCAGCCGCTGCAGCATGGTCTCCTGCAGCGTCAACCAGTTATTGGTGCGCCGCGCGCCGGGGCGCGACAGCAGGGGTTTCACCTGGCTGACCGGCACCCCTTTTTTCACCCAGTCGAGGATCTTCAGCGCCTGCTGGACGTCGTCATCGCTGTACAAACGGTGTCCACCATCGGTGCGCAGCGGCTTAAGCAGGCCGTAGCGGCGCTGCCAGGCGCGAAGCGTGGTCGCATTTATCCCGCATAGTCGGGCAAATTCGCCGATGGAGTAAGGCATGGAGGCCACCTGTTAACAAAGAATATTCTCAATATACTACGAATCACGACGGCTGGCGTGAAGTGTAGTGGCTTTGCACTACACTTTCCCCAACCGCGTAAATGAAAGGAGTTCTCATGAAGCTATGGCCTGTTGTCACTGGCGTCGCTATCGCGTTAACCCTGGTGGCCTGTAAATCGCCCACGCCGCCGAAAGGCGTTCAGCCGATTAGCGGGTTTGACGCCAGCCGTTACCTCGGAAAATGGTATGAGGTCGCTCGCCTGGAGAATCGCTTCGAGCGAGGCCTGGAGCAGGTGACCGCCACCTACGGCGCCCGCAGCGATGGGGGGATCAGCGTCGTCAACCGCGGTTATGACCCGGTCAAAAAACGCTGGAATGAGAGCGACGGGAAAGCCTATTTCACCGGCGCCCCCACCACCGCGGCGCTGAAGGTGTCGTTCTTCGGGCCATTCTACGGCGGCTATAACGTGATCCGCCTGGACGACGACTACCAGTACGCGCTGGTCAGCGGCCCCAACCGTGACTATCTGTGGATCCTGTCGCGCACCCCCACCATTCCGGCGGCGGTGAAGCAGGATTACCTGAATACCGCGCGCGAGCTGGGCTTTGACGTCGATCGCCTGGTGTGGATCCGCCAGACGCCGCGCTAGCCTCGCCGCTTAGCGGCTGAGCAGATGGGTATAAACCACGTACAGCCCGGCCAGCGCCGCCACGTTGAGCGCTACGCTGATGAAAAACCGCGTCCGGAAGGGCTGCTTTTGCGTTTTATGGCGAAAGCACTGCTGGCCGAGGATGGCCCCCGGCCAGCCTCCCGCCAGGCCCAGCACCAGCAGCGTGGTTTCCGGCACCCGGCGCCAGGCTTTGCGCGCCGCCAGCTTGTCGGCGCCATAGATAAGCCATGTCAGAAGGCTGCTCAGTAAAAACCACATCGCCAGCGGGTAGGGCAGCAGGGCGCTGCCCACGGCGGTGAGCAGCAGCAGGGAATAACATACCAGGTTCAGATTCATAGGGACGTTCACGCCGGCCAGAAGAATGGCGCCACTATAGCCAATTTCCCGGACCGGCGTAAACGCGGCGGGCTATTGGCTACGCTTGCCCCGATGCCGATACAGCCACATCAGCTTATACGCCGCCGGAATGATAAACAGCGACAGCAGCGGGGCGGTGATCATCCCGCCAATCATCGGCGCGGCGATACGGCTCATGACTTCCGAACCGGCGCCGGTGCCCCATAAAATCGGCAGCAGGCCGGCGATAATCACCGCCACGGTCATCGCCTTCGGCCGAACGCGCAGCACCGCCCCCTGGTACAGCGCCTCGTCGAGCTTATCGACGCTGAAAGTCTGCGGATTCTCCAGCGATGGCTCGGCCTCGATGGCGTGGCGCAGGTACATCAGCATCACCACGCCAAATTCTGCCGCCACCCCGGCGAGGGCGATAAAGCCGGTACCGGTGGCCACCGACAGATGGAACCCCATCCAGTAGAGGAACCAGATCCCGCCCACAAGGGCGAACGGCACGCTGGTGATAATCAGCAGCGCTTCGCCGACGCGGCGGAACGCCAGATACAGCAGCACGAAGATAATCATCAGCGTCATCGGCACCATCAGCTTCAGCTTCTGATTGGCGCGCTCCAGCTGCTCAAACTGCCCGGAGTAGGACACACTGATGCCCGGCTTCAGCTTCACCTCCTTGCCGATGGCCTGCTGCAGATCGTGCACTACCGACACCATGTCGCGGTCGCGGGCATCGATGTAGATCCAACTGGTCGGGCGGGCGTTCTCGGTCTTCAGCATCGATGGTCCGGTGACCACTTTCACCTCAGCGACGTCGCCAAGAACGATCTGTTGCTTCAGCGGCGTGAGGATCGGCAGCTGGCGCGGGGTCTCCGGGCTGTCGCGATAGCTCTGCGGGTAGCGGATGTTGATCGGATAGCGCTCGACGCCCTCTACCGTTTCGCCAACCATCGCCCCGCCGATGGCGGACGAGACGAACAACTGCACATCGCCGACGGTCATCCCGTAGCGGGCCGCCTTCTCACGCTGAATATCAATGTTAAGGTAGCGCCCGCCGCCCAGCCGCTCGGCTAATGCCGACGTGACTCCCGGCACGGTGCGCGCCACTACTTCAATTTGCCCGGCGATGGCGTCGATATCGGCCAGGTTGGTGCCGGAAACTTTAATGCCAATCGGGTTCTTGATGCCGGTGGAGAGCATGTCGATGCGGTTGCGGATCGGCGGCACCCACAGGTTCGCCAGTCCCGGCAGGCGCACGGTTTTATCCAGCTCCTCGACGATCTTCTCCATGGTCATCCCCGGTCGCCATTGATCCTGCGGCTTGAGCTGAATGGTGGTCTCCACCATCTCCAGCGGCGCCGAGTCGGTGGCGGTTTCGGCTTTGCCGGTTTTGCCGAACACCCGCGCCACTTCCGGCACCGTCATGATCAGCTTATCGGTTTTCTGCAGCATATCCGCCGCCTGCGCAGCGGAGATCCCCGGCAGCGTGGACGGCATATACAGCAGGTCGCCCTCGTTGATCTGCGGTAGAAACTCGCCGCCGACCCGGTTAAGCGGCCAGACAACCGTCAGGATCGACAGGAGCGCAATCAGCAGGGTAGTCTTCGGCCAGTGCAGGACCTTCAGCAGCAGCGGGTGATAAATGCGGATCAAAAAGCGATTCAGCGGATTGCTGTTCTCCGCCGGGATCCTGCCGCGGATCCAGAAGCCCATCAGGATCGGGATCGCCACGATCGCCAGCAGCGCCGCCCCGGCCATCGACCAGGTTTTGGTGAAGGCCAGCGGGCCGAACAGTTTGCCCTCCTGGCCTTCGAGGGTGAAAATCGGGATAAACGACAGGGTAATAATCAGCAGGCTGATAAACAGCGCCGGGCCGACCTCCACCGAGGCCTCGGTAATTATTTTCCAGCGTGTGTCGTTGCTGAGCTTCTCTCCCGGGTGCTGATGCTCCCACTCCTCCAGCCGCTTATGGGCGTTCTCAATCATCACGATGGCGGCATCGACCATCGCCCCCACCGCAATGGCGATCCCACCCAGCGACATGATGTTGGCGTTGAGCCCCTGGAAATGCATCATGATAAAGGCGAAGCACAGGCCGAGCGGTAGCGAGATAATCGCCACCAGCGCCGAGCGCACGTGCCACAGGAACAGGGCGCAGACCAGGGCGACGACGATAAACTCTTCCAGCAGCTTGTAGCTGAGGTTGTCGATGGCGCGGTCGATAAGCTGGCTGCGGTCGTAGGTGGTGACCACTTCCACCCCTTCCGGCAGGCTGCTTTGCAGCGACGCCAGCTTCTCTTTGACCGCGGAGATCACCTCGCGGGCGTTCTTGCCGGAGCGCAAGATCACCACGCCGCCGGCCACTTCGCCTTCGCCGTTAAGCTCGGCGATTCCGCGGCGCATCTCCGGGCCGATCTGCACCCGCGCGACGTCGCCAAGATAGACCGGCACGCCGTTATCCCCGGTTTTCAGCACGATATTTTTGAAGTCGTCGAGCGTCTGCAGGTAGCCGCTGGCGCGCACCATATATTCGGCTTCCGCCAGTTCGACGGAAGAGCCGCCCGCCTCCTGGTTAGAGGCGTCCAGCGCCGATTTCACCTCGCCGAGGCTGATGCCGTACTGGGTCAGCTTCATCGGGTCGACGACAATCTGGTACTCCTTGACCACACCGCCCACCGACGCCACTTCCGAGACGTTAGGAATGGTTTTCAGCTCATATTTTAAGAACCAGTCCTGCAACGAGCGCAGTTCGGCAAGGTCGTGTTTGCCGCTACGGTCGACCAGCGCGTATTCGAAGACCCAGCCGACGCCGGTGGCGTCCGGACCCATTTCGGCGCTGACCCCGGCGGGAAGTTTGCCCTGCACCTGGTTGAGATACTCCAGCACCCGCGAGCGCGCCCAGTAAGGATCGGTGCCGTCTTCAAAAATCACGTATACGTAGGAGTCGCCAAACTGCGAGAAGCCGCGAACCGTTTTGGCACCGGGGACTGACAGCATGGTGGTGGTCAGCGGCCAGGTGACCTGGTTTTCGACGATCTGCGGCGCCTGCCCCGGATAGCGGGTTTTGACGATCACCTGTACGTCAGAGAGATCCGGCAGGGCGTCTACCGGGGTGTGGATGATGGTCCAGGTTCCCCAGATGCTGAGAAACAGCGCCGCCATCATCACCAGGAAGCGGTTGGCCACCGAGCGGCGGATAATCCATTCAATCATGGTTCCGTTCCTTAGTGCGCGTGGGCGGCAGAGGCCGCGGCATCAGGGGCCTGCGCGCGCATGCGCTCCAGCGCGCCGGCGATATTGGCCTCCGAGTCGATCAGGAACAGGCCGCTGGCGACGACTTTCTCACCTTCCTGCAGCCCGCTGCGAATGGCCGTGACGCCGGCGGATTCATGGAATACCTGCACGATTTTCGGCACGAAGCGGCCCTCGTTATCGACGGTGATCACTCGCTGCTCGCTGCCGCTGTCGATCAGCGCTTTGGAGGGGATCAGCAGCATCGGGGCGCTTTCGCTGGTCAGTTGCAGATAGGCGTTCATCCCCGGCTTCAGCGCTTCATCCGGGTTGTTGACCTGCAGGCGCAGCTGCAGGGTGCGGGTGGCGCTATCGACGCTGGGGAGAAGGGTCCATTTGCTGATGCGGAAGGTTTTGCCCGGCCAGGCGGGAACCTGAATGGCGAACTGCGAGGCGTCTTTAATCAGCCAGGCGATGGACTCGGGGACCGCCACGCTGACCCATACCGGGTCCATGCCCTGAATTTTCGCCACCACATTATCTTTGGCGATATTCATTCCGGCGCGCAGATCGAAGGCGGTAATAACGCCATCGATCGGTGCTTTGAGAGTAAAGCGGGTCTGGATTTTACGCGTGGTTTTCAGGCGGCGGATATCGTCATCTGGCATTCCGGCGAGGCGTAGACGCTCAAGGATCCCCTCGACCTGCGTGGCGGTGCCCCCGGTCTCCTGCAATAAAAGATATTCGCTCTGCGCTTCCACCCAGTCCGGGATGGTCAGCTCGAGTAACGGCGTGCCTTGCTTGACTTTGTCGCCGACGGTCAGCGGATAGACTTTATTGATAAAGCCCGCCGCCCGCGCCTGCATAATCACGTACTGGTACTCGTTATAGCTGATGTTGGCCGGGAAGGTCTGGGCGTAGCGCAGCGGCCCGCGGGTGACCGCGGCGGTTTTTACGCCGAGGTTTTGGGTCTGCGTCGGGTCGATACGCACCCCTTGCGCACCGGCGACGGCACTCTCCTCATCAGCGTATTTCGGCACCAGATCCATATCCATAAACGGCGATTTACCCGGTTTATCAAAGCGAGTATTCGGGTACATCGGGTCGTACCAGAACAGCACTTTACGCTGCTGCTCAGCCGCCGGAGCGGCAGCGTGGGTCGGCGTCAGTCGGGCGTACAGCGCCGCGGTAAGCGCGCCGCCAATCACCATGCTGCCAAGGATCAGCGCCGTATTTTTCAGTGTCAGGGATGCCATGTGTCGTCCATTCAGTTATTGAGGGGGGCTACCGTCGCCGGGCCGTTATTGGGCGCGGATATCCTGTAACAACGACAGATTGCCCTGCTGAACGAAGGTGAAGTCCACGCTGTCGCCATCCTTTACATTGTTGAGCTGCGTCTGCGGGGTGATGGTGAAGCGCATGGTCATCGGCGGCCAGTTCACCGCCGGGATGGCCTCGTGGGCGATAGTGATTTTTTTGCTATCCATATCAATGGCTTTAATGACGCCTTTGCCGCGGATGCTTTGCGCCTGCGCGGTGGTCATCGCCATGCCGGCGTGCGGGTCGGCAGCCTGGGCGGCGAACACCGCGCCAGAGAGCAGGGTGAACAGGGCGATTTTAGATAGTGAATTCATGTTCGGGACTCCTTGGGTTATTCCATCCAGCCGCCGCCGAGAGCGGTGAACAGGGTGATTTCATTTGCCTGACGGGAATAGTTGAGTTCCAGCAGGGTTTGTCGGGTGGTGAAAATGTCGCGCTGGGCGCTCAGGACTTCGATGTAGCTGACCGCGCCGTGGCGATAGAGCGCAGTGGCGCGCTGCAGGGTGATATTTAGTGAAGCGAGATAGCGCTGCTGGGCGGCAATCTGATCGGCCAGGCTTTGGCGCAGGGCCAGCGCGTCGGCCACCTCCTTAAAGGCGGACTGTATTTTTTGCTCATAGTTGACCACCTGCTGCTGCTGGCGGATCTCCGCCAGATCGAGGTTGGCCTGATTACGCCCGGCGTTGAAAATCGGCAGTTCAATTTTGGGGATGAAGTTCCACATCGCGCTGCCGGCGTTAAATAGGCTGGAGAGCTCGCTGCTGCTGCCAGAGAGCGAGCTGGTCAGGGTAATCGACGGGAAGAAGGCCGCCCGCGCGGCGCCGATATTGGCGTTGGCCGCCAGCAGGCTGTGTTCGGCCTCTAAAATATCCGGCCGCTGCAACAGGATCTCTGAGGAGAGCGACGGCGGCAGGGTTACGCCTTTCAGGTCTACCGCGCTGCTGGCGTTATCGTCCGGCAGCCGTTGATAGCTGCCGAGCAGTAGCTGCAGGGCGTTATTGGCCTGCGCCAGTTGACCTTGCCGTTTGGCGATATCGGCGCGGGTGCTTTCGATCATGCCGCGCGCCTGCTCCAGCGCCAGCACGGTGGTGCTCCCGGTCAGCAGCTGTTTTTCAACGAAGGCGTAAGACTGCTGATAGTTCTGTAAGGTATCGTTGGCCACCTGCAGCTGCGCTGCCGCCAGCCGCTGGTTGAAGTAGCTTTGTGAAACGTTAGCAATCAACAGGATATGCACTGCGCGCCGTGCCTCTTCGCTGGCGAAGAAGTTCTGTCGGTCGGCCTCGCTAAGGTTTTTCAGCCGGCCAAAGAAATCGAGGTCATAGCTGAGGTTTAAGCCGGCGGCATAATCGCTGCTGGTGGTGTCGCCTTTGAGCTTGCCGCCATAGGTGGTGCTGCCGTCACCGTTAAGCTGTGGGTAGCGGTCGGCGTCGGTTACCCGGTACTGGGCGCGGGCTTCCTGCACTTTCAGCGTCGCCATCCGCAGATCGCGGTTGTTGGTCAGCGCGGTGCTAATCAGGCTTTTCACCTGCGGGTCGACGAAAAAGGTGCGCCAGCCGGTCTCCTGGTAACCCGCCGTTGCGGCAACCAGTCTGTTCTGGCTGAGTGAGAACTGCTGCGGCACCGGCGCTGCGGGGCGCTGATAGTCCGGAGCAAGTGACAGACAGCCGGTTAAGGCAAATATCACGCTGAGGGTAAGTAGCTGTATTGAGCGCATGGCGGCAGAAGTTTCGACGATTTATCCATGGCGGCTACTTTACGTAGCGGGCTCTGTTCAGGGCGTGACGGGAAAATGACAAAGCTGTCATTTTCCTGATATTTCATTGCTATCCGGAGGCGCTCCTCTAAAATTGAATACCCGCACAAAGCGCGCGTGAAGGAGCCTGCCGTGAAGATTTTGATTGTCGAAGATGAGAAGAAAACCGGAGAGTACCTGACCAAAGGGCTCACCGAGGCCGGCTTCGTCGTCGACCTGGCCGATAACGGCCTCAACGGCTATCACCTGGCGATGACCAGCGATTACGATCTGCTGATCCTCGACATCATGCTGCCGGATGTGAACGGTTGGGATATCGTGCGCATGCTGCGCGCCGCCGGGAAAGGCATGCCGATCCTGCTGCTTACCGCGTTGGGCACCATTGAGCATCGGGTGAAGGGGCTGGAGCTGGGCGCTGACGACTATCTGGTAAAACCGTTCGCCTTTGCGGAGCTGCTGGCGCGGGTGCGTACTCTGCTGCGCCGCGGGGCGGCGGTCATCGTCGAAAGCCAGTTTCAGGCGGCCGATCTCAGCGTCGATTTGGTCAGCCGCAAGGTGACGCGCGGCGCCACCCGCATCACCCTGACCAGTAAGGAATTCACGCTGCTGGAGTTCTTCCTGCGTCATCAGGGCGAGGTGCTGCCCCGTTCGTTAATTGCCTCGCAGGTGTGGGATATGAACTTCGACAGCGACACTAACGCCATTGACGTGGCGGTGAAGCGGCTGCGCGCCAAAATTGATAACGACTTCGAGCCGAAGCTGATCCAGACCGTGCGCGGCGTCGGCTATATGCTTGAGGTGCCGGATGGCCGCTAAGCGCCCCTTTTCCCTGGCCACCCGGCTGACCTTCTTTATTAGCCTCGCCACCATCATCGCTTTCTTTGCCTTCACCTGGATCATGATCCATTCGGTGAAGGCCCACTTTGAAGAGCGCGACGTTCACGATCTCAGACAGCTCAGCCCCACCCTGGAGACGGTCCTCGACCACGCTGACTACCCGCCGGCGCGGCGGCTGGAGATCGTGAAGAATATCATTGCGGGCTACGCCAACGTCTTCATCTGCCTGGACGATGGCCAGGGCAATATTCTGTTCCAGTCGCCCAACGGGCCGGATCTCAGCCATATGCTGAGTACGCCGGGGCTGGCGATGCAGCTCCGCGACGGGAATGTGATTTCATGGACCGACCCGCAGCCGCGGGCAATGGCGCACGATAATCATCCAATGGAAACCCGCGCCTGGCGGCTGATCATGCTGCCGCTGGGCAAGCAGGCGGACGGTAAACCGGCGTACCACCTGCTGATGGCCTTATCCATCGATTTTCACCTGCACTATATTAATGAGCTGAAAGCGAAGCTGATCTCCGCGGCGTCGATAATTAGTTTGCTGATCATCGCCATCGTGCTGTTTGTGGTCTACCAGGGGCATAAGCCGATCCGCCAGATCAGTCGCCAGATCCAGAATATTACCTCGCGGGATCTCGATGTGCGCCTTGACCCGCAGGCGGTGCCTGTCGAGCTGGAGCGGCTGGCGCTGTCGTTTAACCATATGCTGGAGCGCATAGAGGATGTCTTTACCCGCCAGTCCAACTTCTCCGCCGATATCGCCCATGAAATCCGCACGCCGATTACCAACCTGGTGACGCAAACCGAAATCGCCTTAAGCCAGAGCCGCAGCCCGCAGGAGCTGGAAGAGGTGTTGTATTCCAATCTCGAAGAGTTCTCGCGGATGTCGCGGATGGTCAGTGATATGTTGTTCCTCGCCCAGGCGGATAATAACCAGCTGATCCCTGAGCAACAGGCGCTGGATCTGGCCGATGAAGTGCATAAGGTGTTTGAGTTTTTCGAGGCGTGGGCGGAAGAGAAAGCGGTGGCGCTGCGCTTTGTCGGTAGCCCCTGCCGGGTGACGGGCGATCCGCTGATGCTGCGGCGGGCAATCAGCAACCTGCTGTCGAACGCGATCCGCTATACGCCGGCCGGGCAGGCGGTGACCATCCAGTTGAGCGAAAGCGCGGAGACGGTACGCCTGGTGGTGGAGAACCCCGGTACGCCGATTGCCGCCGAGCATCTGCCGCGCCTGTTTGACCGATTCTATCGCGTCGACCCCTCGCGCCAGCGCAAAGGGGAGGGCAGCGGCATCGGCCTGGCGATTGTGAAATCGATTGTCGGAGCCCACCACGGCAGCGTGGCGGCGCAGTCCGATCTGCGCTCGACGCGGTTTATTGTAGTGTTGCCGAAATAGGCGCAATCCGCGAGTGATAGTTGAGTATGTGGCTTTCTGTCGCTATATTAAATGTACGGAAAATAACCGTACATGAAGTTTGCAACAGGCCGGAGATAACGTATGCCCGCACTTAAAAAGCAGCGTATAGATTTGAGATTAACCGATGATGATAAGAGCATCATCGAGGAAGCTGCGGCAATTTCGAATCAGACGATTACCCAGTTTGTGGTTGCCAGTGCCTCAGAACGTGCTGCGGAAGTGATTGAGCAGCACCGCAGAATGGTCCTCAATGAGCAATCATGGAGCCTGGTGATGGAGGCGATTACCCAACCGCCAGCCCCGAATGATCGACTGAAACGTGCAGCGAAGCGTCTACAAACCAGGTAAGGTAGAGCTAATGGAGCAGCAACTGACGATTGAGATGATTGCCGATGCGTTCAGCTACGATATCACTGGATTTGATTGCGGCGAGGAAGCGCTGAATACGTTTTTAAAAGAGCACTTCAAGCGGCAGCACGATGGACAAATCTTAAGGGGTTATGCGCTGCTCTCCGGGGATACCGTTCCCAGGTTGCTGGGTTATTACACCTTATCGGGGAGTTGTTTCGAGCGAGGCATGTTGCCGTCTAAAACTCAGCAAAAGAAAATCCCGTATCAAAATGCGCCAAGCGTAACCCTCGGGCGGCTGGCCATTGATAAATCTGTTCAGGGGCAGGGCTGGGGAGAGATGTTGGTTGCCCATGCGATGCGAGTGGTGTGGGGAGCGTCTAAAGCCGTTGGCATCTACGGATTGTTTGTTGAAGCCCTTAATGAGAAGGCTAAAGCATTCTATCTTCGTCTGGGGTTTATACAGCTCGTGGATGAAAATAGTAACTTACTGTTTTATCCGACCAAATCGATTGAACAGCTCTTTACTGACGATGAGTCATAAAAGAAACCGGGCAGCGCCAGGCGGCTGCCCGCAGTATCGCGACTCTCTTACTCTTCGAAGTACCAGTAGCCCTGATTAATCAGCCGCGTCAGTTCGCTCACGAACGCCTGATTCTGCAGGCCGCTGCCGAGCTCTTCCTGGCCTAATGAGGTATAGCGACACAGCGCATCCAGCGCTTCGGCATCGGTGGTGTCGAGTTGTTCGCTATGCACGAAGAAGCTGTCGCCGATATGCAGAACGCGCAGGCCGCTCAGGCGGGAAAGCTTTTCACCACCCAGCAGCGCATCGACCACTTCCTCTTCTTCATACGGTGGTTCCGCCGGCGCAATATCCAGCTCGTGACGCGGGGTGGTGACGAAACTGCCGAACCACTGCTTGAAGTCTTCCGGCTGGCGAATCATATCGATCATCATGGTGCGCAGACGTTCGAGTTCATACTCTTCAACCCGGCCCGGATGCTCGCGGCAGGTGAGGTCCGGATCGCTGTAGTGCTCGCCGCCGAGATCGTTCTCCAGCACATAGTCGGCGAAGCTGCTGATCAGGTCGCGGCCGTTTGGCCCGCGGAAGCCGACGGAGTAGTTCAGGGCGGTTTCGTGGGTTATGCCGTCGTGCGGGAATCCCGGTGGAATATAGAGGATGTCGCCTGGCTGCAGATCTTCATCAATGATCGGTGGGAACGGATCGACGTGCAGCAGTGCCGGATGCGGACAGAACTGACGCATCGGCAGCTTGTCACCCACGCGCCAGCGGCGGCTGCCCATGCCCTGAATAATAAAGACGTCATACTGATCGATATGCGGGCCGACACCGCCGCCGGGGACGGAGAAGGAGATCATCAGGTCGTCCAGGCGCCAGTCCGGCAGTACGCGGAACGGACGCACCAGCTCGGCGGCAGGCATATGCCAGTGGTTTACCGCCTGGGCCAGCAGGGACCAACCGGTTTCGCCCAGCCCGTCGAAATGTTCAAAAGGACCATTGCTGGCCTGCCATTTGCCGTTTTTCAGGCTGACCAGCCGGCTGTCGACTTCCGGCTCCATGGCTAATCCGGCTAGCTCGTCCGGAGTAATCGGGTCGACGAAGTCCGGAAACGCGTTTTTTAATACCACCGGCTGTTTCTGCCAGTATTTTTCTAAAAACTCGGGCCAGTTAATGTTGAGTTGATAAGCCATCGATTATTACCAGTAAGAAGAAACGGGCCTGATTATAGAAATGAGGGCCGGGCGGGCGCATTGTCGTGGGTCAAGAGTGGTGCTTAATTCACCATCGGCGCGATAATGGCGTTGGGTAAGAGAGAAAAATCACATTTTTGCCAAAAACCGATCTTAGCGTAAATTGCGCTGCAGGCCGCATGAACACTGGGATTGAGCCTTTAATGGTAAGAAGATGAATTAGCGAAAAGTTCAAATAATGAGCGGTCGATAAGATTTTTCTATTTTAACGCTTGCTACTTCCGGCGAACTCCCTATAATGCGCTCCCACTGACACGGCAGATGTGAATCACTTCACACAAACAGCCGGTTC
>NZ_KV792526.1:0-2419 GCF_001808265.1 Klebsiella sp. HMSC16A12 | reverse complement strand
CGCAGCTGGCCGGGAGCCGAAGGTGTCCAGTGCGGATGTGCTTTTAAAGCCTTTAAGGGTTAAAAAGAGACATCACAGCAGGAAGAAGAAGAGAAAGCAGACAGACAGCAGGGATCAAACCGGAAACGTAAGGATGCAGGCTGGAGAGAATATGTTTTTCATGCCGCCGGAAAGTAGCCATGATAAACCGGCGGCATACCAGACGGGGCGTCAGGAACGGAGCTTATTTTCCTTCCTGAACTGCGCAACGCTATACCAGATTGAAGCCAGGAAAGCGAAAACGGTGATCAGAACACGAAATTCGTCACCCGGCTCTTTCCCCTTCAGCATCAGCGTTATGATGATGCCGGCAACGATAATCCACGCAATACCACTCCAGAGGCGCAGCTTATCCGCCACGACATTAATCAGAACAAAAGCAACGGCCAGGATAGCCCCCCACAGAGCCGGAACAGGCTGAAACGGAATAAAAAACAGGTTAATACCGGTTAAAAGCGTCACGGCAGCAAACATCAGAGACATACGCACAGATTACCCTCCCTGGACACACTGAGTAAGAAAATCAATTCTGCTGATCCTCGCCCGGTTTATTATATTCAGGCGCATTTGCGCGCGGCAACTGCTGACTGTTCAGCCGATGTACGCGGAGCCGTTCACGGAAATACTCGCGCAGGTGCTCAGGCTGTTCCCGTTCAACAAGTTCCGGCACGACGGGCTTGCTCATCCTTTCCTGCCAGGCGACAGCAGCGGCCACCTTATCGACGGCAACTTTGTCCTGCTCCTCTTTTGAAAAAGAGGCAATATTCCACTGCGACATACGCAAATTCCGCAAAAGAAGAAAAGGTACGCAGATATTACGCTCTTAATCCTTAACTGGCGACCTGTTGAGGTGAGGCCTGTACGCAGCGCCGCAGGCGTGGCGAACCGCCTCACCGGCAGGCGAAGCCTGCCAGGATTTTCGCGCGGCCGCACCGATCTGCGAAGCCGGGTAAGCTCCCCACAGATCGTGCCGTCTCAGACCTTAAACGGGGCGTCGGGCGCCCCGATGTAGTATCAGTCCAGAGCCGCGTAAATAGCAGCGCATTCGTCATGAGAGTCAATGAAATTCCACAGCTGCGATTCCCGCAGCATCAGGTGGCGTGTCAGGGCAGCATCACCGCGTTCATGGTGCAGCCAGATACGGCGGTTGATCGCCAGCGCCGTAATGATAACTCCGGCCGCATCCGCGCTGACGGACCGATCAAACCAGTTATCCGGGTTAGTCAGATGGAAACGGTCACCGTCAGGCATCATGTAGCCGCCGCCCTCCGGAATACGGATGAAATGCCAGAAGCCTCCGCAGTAATCGGTGATGTGTTTCTCAGCGAGCGCATAGACCTGCATCTCTCCGGCCAGAAAATCGTTACCAAACAGATCCGGCAGGAACGAGAGACGGTCGGACTCCTCTACATTCAGCATGGTTTGACGGGCATGATACATAGCAACCTCCACAGGTTCATAAGATTGCGGCACCGGGTTGTGCCGTGCCGACACGACAGCCCGGCGGAAAGCGGAAGATGCAGGGGCGACACCGGAGGCCGCAGCGCAGATAAAGCACGAAGCTGGTCTGGACGGTTTTCGAGCGAAACCTGAGCGAGAAAACGACGGGAAGAACGGCGAGCATCATAAAAAAACTGCGACCGGGCGAGGATGGCGGCGTCAGCGAACCCTTGCATCTGCAGCGGCCGGGCTAAAGTGAAGGCACGGCACTACCCGAAGCGATGGAGGTCCCCTGTCGCGGTTTACGAGCGCAGGGAGAAAAGCGGAGGCTGGCATCGCGACGCGATGGCTGCGTATAAAGGCCGCAGACCGGAGGGAGGGGGCCGGACAAAGCGGAGCCGGCGGCAACGACAAGCCGGCGACGTCCTTATCCGGTGTTGATGGCATGGCGCCAGTTTATCAGTTGCCTGTCACCAGGCGGCCCGGGAGACCTCTCGTTCTGAGCTTATCGGCGATCTGGTTTATCACTGGCCACGGAGATACCAATGTACATACCGCTTCCCCAGATAATCTGAGAGAGCACAAATAGCCACTGAGGGACGTCAACAATCAACAGCGGAAGAAGAGCAACCGTCACGATTAAAATCAGGCGGCTACCGAATTGCCGGCGCACCGGTTCAGCGGCGTCAACCGGGACGCCTGCATATCGCAGAACCTGCCTTAAACCCGTATTCATAATCACTCCACTCAGAATAAATGCACTGTACTTCAGTATATTACATTTTATTAGATAACGATTCTCCGGACTGGCAGTGATCCTTCTGAAATTTCCCTGTTTTTGCAGGAACAGCAAATGGTTACAGACAACGGCAACAAGATGACTTGAAAAAAAACGGCCTCCGCAAAATAATGTCGCGGTAGGGATACCCGTTACCGGATA
>NZ_KV792525.1:0-1337 GCF_001808265.1 Klebsiella sp. HMSC16A12 | reverse complement strand
TTAATGAGATGGTCACTCCCTCCTTCCCGGTACTATGCTGAGGACAGGCTTTCATTCGGAGAACTATCATGGAAAACATTGCGCTCATTGGTATCGATCTGGGTAAAAACTCTTTCCATATTCATTGCCAGGATCGTCGCGGGAAGGCTGTTTACCGTAAAAAATTTACCCGGCCAAAGTTGATCGAATTTTTGGCGACATGCCCCGCTACAACCATCGCAATGGAAGCCTGTGGCGGTTCTCACTTTATGGCACGCAAGTTGGAAGAGTTGGGGCATTCCCCAAAGCTGATATCACCACAATTTGTCCGCCCGTTCGTTAAAAGCAATAAAAACGACTTTGTCGACGCCGAAGCTATTTGTGAAGCAGCATCGCGTCCGTCTATGCGTTTTGTGCAGCCCAGAACGGAATCTCAGCAGGCAATGCGGGCTCTGCATCGTGTCCGTGAATCCCTGGTTCAGGATAAGGTAAAAACAACCAATCAAATGCATGCTTTTCTGCTGGAATTTGGCATTAGCGTTCCCCGAGGAGCTGCCGTTATTAGCCGACTGAGTACCATTCTTGAGGATAATAGTTTGCCTCTTTACCTCAGCCAGTTATTGCTGAAATTACAACAGCATTATCACTATCTTGTTGAGCAGATTAAAGATTTGGAATCCCAGTTGAAACGAAAGTTGGACGAAGATGAGGTTGGACAGCGCTTGCTGAGCATTCCCTGCGTCGGAACACTGACAGCGAGTACTATTTCAACTGAGATTGGCGACGGGAAGCAGTACGCCAGCAGCCGTGACTTTGCGGCGGCAACAGGGCTTGTACCTCGGCAGTACAGCACGGGAGGTAGGACGACATTGCTGGGAATTAGTAAGCGAGGTAATAAAAAGATCCGAACTTTGTTGGTTCAATGTGCCAGGGTATTCATACAAAAACTGGAACACCAGTCTGGCAAATTGGCCGATTGGGTCAGGGATTTACTGTGCCGGAAAAGCAACTTTGTCGTCACTTGTGCTCTGGCAAACAAGCTGGCCAGAATAGCCTGGGCCCTAACGGCACGACAGCAAACTTATGTAGCATAACGGCAGAAATACACCGGTTTAAAGAATTACTGATCTGGTTTTGCGAATACTGATATTGATGATACTAACGGCCCACCGGCCTGTTGAGGAACCTGTAAAACGGAAAGGCTCATTGAAGCCGTATATTTTCTGGAGGTTCATCAGGCGCGGAACTCATCAAGGCGCGGGAATAAAATCCCATTCAGACGCCGGATAGATTCAAGCAAGCCAACTTGTCGTCAAAATCGGTGTTGCAAAAACGGGAGTGACCATAGATTCCGTTTT
>NZ_KV792524.1:0-1994 GCF_001808265.1 Klebsiella sp. HMSC16A12 | reverse complement strand
CAAAAACGGGAGTGACCATAGATTCCGTTTTCTGAGACGACCCCATTTAAAGAAGACACCAACCCGGAAACGGCTCGCAGGCTCATGGATGGCGAATTTGAGTACCTGTTATTGCTGGCAGGCGAGCACCCACTTTATCGCTTGAGCAAAAGATAGAAAAAAGCCCGCAGAGCGCGGGCTTCGTTTTCAAGACTGGCCGCACTCGCTGGCCGGAATGACTTTTTGGGTAATGAACAACCCGTTTTTGTCGTAATAACGGACAATCGCCCCGTCCTCAAAGAGATCTCTGGCCTGCCCTAATTTTTCACAATACCCTATCTTTTGAGACCTGGAGACGTCCTCAGAATCAATCCACCCCTTTAACGCCTTCACTGCTTTCTCTGACGGGGGCGAGCCAGGAGTGAAGACCAGGTTCGAAAGCTGGAAATTGTAGACAATATAACCGTTGTTATGGCTGAAATTCTTCAGGACAATTCCATCGGCAATGGGAACGCTGGTGGTTGAGTAGTTCATGTACGTCAGAAAGCAATCCCTCACCGCGTTAGGCATATCAGCATTGCTCTGAGCCTTGTTTATACATTGTCTTAACTCCGCTTCTGACGAAGCAAAAGCACCTGCGGATAAAAACAATGCAGCCAGTAAAGCGTACTTAATATTCATCAACCCCCCGCCCTTTTAATTTACATCCATCTCGACGCCCGGATCTTCATCCGGATCATCATCCGCCCCTTCGACTTCCGGCCACGCCACCAGTCAGCCCACATGTTCCAGACTTCGAAGCACAAAAACAGCCTCCGCCAGCAGTGTGTTAACGTCGCCGGTCGCTGAGTTTGGCTTAACATAGCGCAAATCTTCTGCCATTTCCTCCCGCGAAAAATCGCCCTCGACAACGTTCAGGCTGCCATCGTCCAGACATTCCACTACGCCCGCCCGCGCACCGGGCGCGATTACGTTAATTTGCATCTTTCAGCTCCTTCATACATCCGAGGAAAAACTCAAGCAGACCATCATCATTCAGCACGGATTTTGCCGCCGCATCAGGATCGGCATACAGCTGCATTGCCATAGAGAACACTTCTGTACTGCGGCAGTTATTGAGCGACGGCGCTTTAGACAACACCCGTCCACTGGCTGCGCTCACCCGCCCTTCCATGTAGATTTTCGACATGTAATTACTACTCATGCCTGCTCTGACAATGTATTCCGCCTTCCCTCTCCCCCCTGAGTTAAAGTAGGTCAGACGCCCACCCGCCTTCATCTTCAGGAAGCCTTTAGCACGCTCCAGCAGGTGCGGATTTGAATACTCAATGTGATGCCCTATCTCATGCCACAGCACATGCTCCTGATCCGTATTGCCCTCTATCACGATAGCTTTTTGGCTCTTGCTGGCATACGCCCTCACCTTGTCCTTGTGCTCAATGCTGGAAAGCGTGGAAATACTGCCCCCGGTCATCGCATAGGCTCGCGCGGCAACGTCCTTAATGCTGTAGCCATTTCGCCCCGTATCGCTGTTATCGGACGCGGCTTTCTCTGTCAGTCCATCCATGATACCCAGACCTTCCGCCTACGCGCGGGACTCCTCATCGACCGCCCCGCCGGATGCTAACAGCGTATCAAACGCCGCCTTCACCTTACCGTGGGTCTGGTCAACAATCGCACGCGGATAAGCCACCTTGTCGCCAAACAGCGCCGCGATATCATCCAGCTGCGGCAACAGAGTATTGCTGTCCGGGCTGCGATACACCGAAAACTTCAGGTGCTTGATATCAATAGCCAGCCCGCCGCTTCGGTTGAACACGTCTTTCAGGTACGGCTTTAGCTTCTCCGGGCGGTCGCGCACCTTGTTGATCTGCTCAATGTAAAAATCCACCTGCGAATCCAAGTCGGTGCTCTGCCCGATCTTCCCGGCTAAACATCCAAGCTCATATTACGATCAGCGAAAAGGCCAATCATTGAAGGATCGGGTAATGACTCCAATTTACTGATAGTGTTTT